>NZ_JAWDXO010000009.1 GCF_032477075.1 Fusobacterium sp.
AGGAGTGGGATTCCAGTATGGAGATTATGATATAGACAGAATAGCAGCAGGAAGAGGAATAACTGAAACAAGAAATTATTCATCAAACTATAATGATATGACATATGATATCTATCTAAATGGAAGATATTCCAACCCAATAGGAGATAATCTATTTCTTGAACCATATGGAACACTTTCATATACATACATAGATCAGGATGGAGCAGATGAGGGAAACAAAGCTCTGGCTATAGAAACAGATTCAAAATCATTTGACTATACATCAGCTAAAGTAGGAGTAGACCTTAAAAAAGTAATACCACATGAAAAAGGAAAGAGTACACTGACAGCAGGAGTAAGCTATACAAGAATATTAGATGGAGCAGATGAGGAACATATCAAAGGAAGATTTAAAAGTGGAAGGGACTTTGATATCTTAGTTGCTCATAAAAATGAACATAGCATAGGACTGAATGCAAAATATGCTCTTGAACTTGAAAATGGAGTACTTTTTGATGTAAAGGGAACTTATGCAGTGGAAAGAGAATCAAATAATAATTCAGGAAAAAATAAAACAAAAGGTGAATGGATAGTAGGAGCAGGATTGGGGTATAAGTTTTAATTCCATATAAAAAATTATTTCAACAAAACAGTAAAATTCAGAGTATCTAAAAATATTTACTCTATTTTAAAAATTAATAAGGATTGATTTCTGTGACCTACAGGAGTCAGTCCTTTTATATTTCATATTTTAAGCAGAAATATATTTCCAGATTTAATATATAAAAAAAACTTATTATAAAATTTTTAGAATATAAAAAGGGAAAAAATTTTATAGAGGACTTTGTATAGATTTATGATATAATATGAAATGGAAAATAATTTGAGTTATGGAGGAGAAAAAATGAAGAAAGCTGTACTTTTGGATGTAAGTGCAATAATGTATAGAGCATATTTTGCAAACATGAATTTTAGAACTAAAAATGAACCTACAGGGGCAGTATATGGTTTTACTAATACACTTTTAAGTATAATAAAAGAGTTCTCCCCTGATTATATAGGAGCAGCTTTTGATGTAAAGAGAGCTTCTCTGAAAAGAAGTGAAATATACAGTGAATATAAAGCACAAAGAGATGCAGTACCTGAAGATCTTCTTTTGCAGATACCAAGAATAGAAGAATTATTAGATGGATTTAATATAAATAGATTTAAAATAGATGGATATGAAGCTGATGATGTAATAGGAACACTTTCTCAGAAGCTGTCAAAAGAGGGAATAGAAGTAATTGTAGTTACAGGAGATAAAGATTTAGCTCAAATACTTGATAAAAATGTAAAAATAGCTCTTCTTGGTAAAGGAGAAGGTGGAGATAAATTTAAAATACTGGAAACAGATGAAGATGTTGTAGAATATTTGGGAGTAACTTCTAAAATGATTCCGGATTTTTTTGGCTTAATAGGAGATTCAAGTGACGGAATACCAGGAGTTAGGAAAATAGGACCAAAAAAAGCTGTTCCTATGCTTGAAAAGTATAAAAATTTAGAAGGAGTTTATGAAAACATAGACAAATTAACTGAAATACCAGGAATAGGAAAATCCCTTATAACAAATATGAAAGAAGATAAAGAAATAGCTTTTATGAGCAGAAAACTTGCTGTTATAGAAAAAGATATTCCATTAGACTGTAAAATAGATGATTTAAAATATTCTCTGGATAATAAAAAACTTTTGAATTTGTTTAAAACATTGAAATTTAGAGTGTTAGTAAAAAAAATGGGATTGGAGTCAGCAGCACCACCAGTTGAAGAAAAAATACCTGAATCTAGCAATCTCCAGATGGGGTTATTTGCAACTTCTTCTGTGGAGGAAAGGGAAACCGTTGCACCAGTATCAAAAGATAGAAATTTTATGATAGTGGATGATGAAGAAAAATTTAAACAATTCAGTGATAAATTAGCAAAAGAGAAGAGATTATCTTTCTTTTATTCAGAAACAGGATTTGCTGTAAGTTCTTTAAAAGATGATTTTTATATTCCATTAGGACATACACCACTGTTTCATAAAAATCTTGATTTAAGTAAAATAAAGGAATTCTTTAGAAATTCTGATTCTGCATTTATAACATATAATTTTAAACCTTTATTAAATGAGGGTATAGAAATAAAAAATATGGATATGGATTTAATGATAGCATATCATTTAATTTCTTCTCAAACTAAAGAAGGAGTGGAAATCCCTCTTGAGCAGCTATCAGGAATAGATATACCATCATATTCGGAAAAGTTTGGAAAAGAAGCTCCAGGTAATCTTTCTACTGAAGAATATGGAAAGTTTCTTGCAGAAAGAAGCAAAGGAATAATGGAAACTTATGGTATAGCAATGGAAGAGATTAAAGGAAAAAATCTTTTTGATGTGCTTAAAAAAATAGAAATGCCTCTTATAAAAGTACTTTCTGCAATGGAAAGAAGAGGAATAAAAATAGATCCAGTATATTTTGCTAAATATGAAAAAGAGCTGGAGACATTATTAAATGACCTTCAAAAGAAAATATTTGAGATAGCAGGAGAAGAATTTAACTTAAATTCTCCTAAACAACTGGCAGAGGTTTTATTTTTTAAATTAAATTTAGACCCTGTGAAGAAAACAAAAACAGGGCTTTCTACTGATGAAGAAGTGCTGGAAAAATTGAAAAATGATGGAATAGAAATAGCTATATATATACTAGAATACAGAAAATATGCAAAACTGAAAAATACATATGTAGATGCTCTTCCTAAACTGGCAGACAGTAAGGACAGGCTTCATACAACATTTAATCAAATAGGAACTACAACTGGAAGACTTTCATCATCTAATCCAAATCTTCAAAACATACCTGTAAAAACAGATGAAGGAATGAAGATAAGACAGGGATTTATAGCTGATGAAGGAAATGTTCTTATGGGAATAGATTATTCACAGATAGAACTTAGAGTTCTGGCTGAGCTATCAAAAGATAAAAATCTTATAGCTGCTTATAAAAACAACGAAGATCTTCATAGAGTAACTGCAAAAAAAATATTTGAACTTGAAGATGGACAGGAAGTAAGCCGTGAACAGAGAATAATTGCCAAAACTATAAATTTCAGTATAATATATGGAAAAACAGCTTTTGGATTATCTAAGGAATTAGGAATCACTCAAAAAGAAGCTAATGATTATATTAACAGATATTTTGAACAGTATCCCAAAGTAAAGGATTTTGAAAGATCAATAATTGATTATGCTGAAAAAAATGGATATACAGAAACATATTTTGGCAGAAGAAGAATAATAGAAGGAATCATTTCTAAAAATAAAAATATAAAAAATCAGGCTGAAAGAATGGCTGTAAATAGTGTAATTCAAGGAACTGCTGCTGAAATACTGAAAAAGGTCATGATTGAGATATTTAAAGTTATAGAAAATAAAGAGGATATCTCTCTTTTATTGCAGGTACATGATGAACTTATATTTGAAATAAAAGAGGAAAAAATAGAAGAATATAGAACAATAATAGAAAATATAATGAGAAATTCTGTTAAATTTGATGATGTAGTCCTGGATATAAATACCAATATTGGTAAAAACTGGGCAGAGACAAAATAGTTAAAATCAAAGGGGGAGAGCAGAAATGTCTTATACCTTTAAAGTAAAGCAGGAGATATTGGCAAATGAGGTAACCAGCGAAATAGAAAAAACATCTGAATTATCTGGAATACTCCTTAGTAAGAATGCATTAGGAAAAGATAAAATAGAACTTAAGCTTGAAAATCTTTCATTAGCAAAAAGAGTATATAAGATACTTAAAGAAATAACCAATCTTACTATTGGAATAAAGTATCTTACAAGTCGGAGACTTGGAGAACATAATGTATATGTTATAACTGTGCAGAAACAAAGAGGATACAGAGATTTTATAAATAAAATAGACATACCTAAAGATGCTGTATCAGATAATGAAGATATACTTAAAGGATTTATAAAAGGAATATTTTTAGCATGTGGGTATATTAAAGACCCTGTGAAAGAGTACGCTTTAGATTTTTTTATTGACAATGAAGAAGCTGCTGACAAGCTTTATGAATTGCTTCAAGAAGAAGGAAAAAAAGTATTTAAAACTAAAAAAAGGAATAAACCTTTGGTGTATCTTAGAAATTCAGAAGATATAATGGATGTAATGGTAATGATTGGTACTATACAGGCTTTTTTCAAATATGAAGAAACTACTATGATAAAAGATTTAAAAAATAAAACTATCAGAGAGATGAACTGGGAAGTAGCCAATGAAACAAAAACATTAAATACTGGAAATAATCAAATAAAAATGATAAATTATATAGGAAAAATACTTGGTTTGAATACCCTAAGTCCTGTGTTGGAAGAAGTAGCATTTTTAAGATTACAAAATCCTGAAAGCTCTCTTCAAGAAATAGCTGAAATGATTGGTATATCAAAATCAGGAGTAAGAAATAGATTCAGAAGAATTGAAGAAATTTACAACAATCTTTTAGAGGAAGAAAGAGAATAGGGGAATAAGCAATATGAAAATAATCAATGATATTTTTGATACAAAGGAACAATTTCACAATAGCTATGTTGCCATAGGGACATTTGATGGAATACATTATGGACATCAGCAGTTGATAGAAGCAGCTGTGAAAAAAGCTAAAGAAAACAATGGGGTGTCTGTTGTGTTTACTTTTGCCAATCACCCAATGGAGATAATAGATGCTTCAAAAATACCTAAAAGTATCAATACTTTAGAAGAAAAGATATATATTTTAGAGAATATGGAGGTAGATTATCTTATCCTTCAGCCTTTTAATAAAAAATTCGCTGATTTAACAGCTGTTGAATTTGTAGAAATATTAAAAAAAGATGTAGATAGTAAGGAAATATTTGTAGGATTTAATTTTTCCTTTGGAGAAGGGGGAAAAGCAAAAACTAAAGATCTTATAGAAATTGGTGAAAGTATGGGTATTAAAGTTAACGAAATACCTGCTGTAGCTATTGATGATCAGATTATCAGTTCCACTTTAATCAGAAAAAGTATTCAGCGTGGAGAATTTGAAAAAGTGAACAAATATTTAGGACATCAGTTCCTTATAATTGGTGAAGTAATACATGGTAAAAAGATTGCAAGACAGTTAGGATTTCCTACAGCTAATATAAAATTATCAAATAGATTATATCCTCCTTTTGGAATATATGGTGCTATGGTAAAAATAGAAGGGGAAGATATAGAAAGATATGGTGTAGTAAATATAGGAGTTAACCCTACCTTAAAACCGGGAGAGAGAAGTGTAGAAGTACATATTCTTGATTTCGACGGAGATATATATGGGAAAAAAATATATGTGGAAATAATGAAGTTTATGAGAGATGAGAAAAAATTCAGTTCTGTAGATGAGCTTAAACAAGTGATAGGGAATGATGTAAAAAACTGGCAAAGTTTTGTAAAAGTGAGGAAAAATGGATATAGTTCTAAAGATAGATAATTTTGAAGGGCCTTTGGACCTTCTTCTTCATCTTATAGATAAAAAAAAATTGAAGATATCTGAAATAAAAATATCTCAAATAATAGATGAATATCTTTCTGTGCTGGAACAGGCAAAAGATGAGAACTTTCACATAAAAGTAGAATTTCTTGTTGTAGCATCTGAACTGTTAGAAATAAAAGCTTCAACTCTTTTAACTATCAATGATGAACAGAACAAAGAGAAGGAATTAAAAAGAAGATTAGAAGATTACAAACTTTTTAAAGAGATAGCTGTAAAAGTTGGAGAGATGGAAAATGAATATAATATCTCTTATTCCAGAGGTGAAGGAAGAAAAATTATTAAAAAAGTAGCAAAAGAATATGACCTTTCTAAACTAAAAGCTGGAGATTTATACAGTTTATATGTAAAGTATCTTAAAAAGAATGAAGATGATGAATATATGGAACTTCATCTGGATAAGCAGTATACTTTAAAAGATGAAATGGATAGATTATACTTAAAAACTTTTTCACAAAACAGAACTTTCGATTCACTTTTTGAAGAAGCAGAAAATAGAATGCATCTTGTATATATATTTCTTGCCATATTAGAATTATATAAGGATGGACTTATACTTATAGATGGAGATATGGTTATGAGAAATAAGCATTGATTAAATTTTTAAATACAACTATATAATAAAAATAGAGGAGTTTTTTTTTATGTTCAGAAGCGGGCTTCTAGTAATGATAATAACAATGGTAAGCAGAGTTCTGGGATTGGTAAGAGCTACTATTATAGCTTACTACTTTGGTGCTTCAGCAGCAACAGATGCATACTTTAGTGCTTTTAAAATAAGTAATTTTTTTAGACAATTACTGGGAGAAGGAGCATTGGGAAGCTCATTTATCCCTTTATATAATGAAAAAATAGAAACAGAGGGAGAGGAAAAAGGAAAAGAATTTATATATTCCATATTAAATCTTATCTTTATTTTCAGTACCATTGTAACACTTTTAATGATAATATTTTCACAGAATATAATAAATCTTATAGTAAATGGATTTCCAGCAGAAACAAAAATACTGGCATCACAACTTTTAAAAATAATGTCAGTATATTTTATATTTATAAGTATTTCTGGAATGATATGTGCTATGTTGAATAATTTTAAACAGTTTGCAATTCCAGCTTCAACTTCAATCTTTTTCAATCTTGCCATAATTTTAGCTTCAATGGGATTCAGCAAAACTTTTGGTATCTCGGCTTTAGCATATGGTGTTGTAATTGGAGGAATATTCCAGCTTTTAGTAGTACTGCCATCATTTTTTAAAATAGTAAAAGGATATTCATTCAAAATAAATTGGAGAGATCCATATTTAAAAAAAATATTTATACTTATGTGTCCTATGTTGGTAGGAATAGTTGCAAGACAATTAAATACAATAGTAGATCAGGTATTTGCTTCATATCTGCAAGAGGGTGGGGTAACAGCTTTGGAAAATGCAACAAGACTGTATCTTCTTCCAGTAGGGGTATTTGGAGTATCTATATCAACTGTTATATTTCCAGTATTAGCAAAGGCAGTAGCAAAAAATGATTTAAAAACAGCAGAAAATAATATTGTTAAAGGACTTAATATACTGTTATTTTTAATTATACCTTCAATGGCAGTACTGACATTTTATTCTGCTGATGTTATTAGATTGACACTTTCTTATGGAAAATTTGGAGAAGATGCTGTAAAAGTTACATCAGAAGTTCTGCTTTATTATTCATTGGGATTGTATTTTTATACGGCAATATATCTTATGACAAGAGCATTTTATAGTGTAAAAAATAGTTCTTATCCTGTAAGGTTTTCTATAGTCTCTATTATAATAAATATAATTCTTAATTTTATTTTGATAAAGCCAATGGCATATAGAGGACTTGCTCTTTCTACTTCTATAGCTTCAGGAGTAAATTTTTTACTTCTTGTATATGTATTCAGAAAAAAATATATGGAATTTCCATTGAAGAAATCTTTAATATTTTTCGGAAAAGTATTATTAACAACAACAGCTGCTTTAGGTGCAAGTTATTATATACATAATACAATTGTTAAATTATTTATATTTTCAGCAGTATATATGGTATTCTGGACAAAATCTCTTATAAAAAATAAAATGGAAGTGTTTTAAATTATGAAAGAAGAGTATAATTACAGTATTTATACCCCTCATAAAATAGCAAAAGAGATCATTGAACAAGCATTTAAGTGCTATTTTGGTGAGAATAAAACTTTAAAAAAATTAAAAGCCGTAAAGTTGGGAGACCTTTCCTGTGGAAATGGGAATCTTTTGTTAATAGCTTTAGAAAAACTTTTAGAGATATCTAAAGAAATTACAGGAGAATATTTTTTTTCTGATACATGGGTTACAGGATTTGATATAAATGAAAAAGCAGTAAAGCTTACTGTAGTAAAAGGCAGGGAATTATTAAAGAGATATGGACTTGTTGGAGAGATAAAAATATTATGCTGTAATTCACTGGAACTGGAAAATATAAAATTTAATATCCTTTTAGGAAACCCTCCATATTTAGGAGAAAAAAATAATAAGAGTATATTTCAAGAGATACGAGAAACAGAATTCGGTAAAAGATATTATGAAGCTAGAATGGATTATTTTTATTTTTTTATAGAAAAAGGCATAGAAATATTAGAAGATAAAGGAATAATGGCATACATAACTACGAATTACTGGCTCAGAGCCGACAGCGGCAAAAAATTGAGAAAGACATTGAGAGAAAATGGAAATTTTTTGGAGATTATAAATTATGATAACTCAGTATTCACAAAGGCTGTAGGACAGCATAATATAATATTTCTTTGGGAAAAAGATAAAAAGAAAGATAAAAAAGTAAAAATAAACATTCCTGAAAAAAAATTTGAAATAAAAAATACATTATTGTACGATGATAATGGAAAAATAGTCTTAGCTGATGAAGAAGCTCTGAAATTTAATAAAAAAATATTAAAAATGTCTAACTATAAAATGAAAGACTTGGTCAATATTAATCAAGGAATTGTTTCAGGATTAGATGAAGCATATATATTTAAAGAGTATAAAGATGAATTTAAAGATTACTTGAAACCTTTTTATAAAAATAAAGATATAGAAAAATATACAAATAAAAAAAATAGTTTCTGGATATTATATCTGGATGAAAAAACTATTCCTGATGAAACTGTTATGAAACATTTAAAAAAATATCAAACTAAACTTTCCAAAAGAAGAGAAGTAAAAACTGGAAGTATTAAGTGGTGGGAACTTCAATGGGCAAGGGAAAGAGAGATGTTTACCAAATCTAAAATATTAGTGCGTCAAAGATGTAAAACTAATCAATTCTCTTATGATGATGGAGAATTTTATGGAAGTGCAGATATATATTTTATAACAAAGAAAAATGAAAATATAAATCTTTTTTATATACTGGGGTATATAAACTCAGAAGTTTTTTTACAATGGTTTAAATACAATGGTAAAATAAAAGGAAAAAATTTTGAATTTTATTCTACGCCTTTAAAAGAGACACCTGTATATTATCCTGAAAATAAAAATGAAATAATGTATGTAGAGGAATTAGTAAAAAAGCAAATAAAAAATTTTTCTCAAGAAAGAGAAAAGGAAATAGATGATTATTTCAGAAAAAGATTGAAATAGAAGAAGTGAGGTAAATTAAATGAAGGATTCATCAAATAGAAAAAAAAAGGTAGGACTTCCTCCTGGGAGTATAATATACACAGGTGAAGATTCTGATCACAAAATATCTATTGAAGTATTTTCATATAATGACAGTATAATAAAAAAGGAAAATTATAATGAAGATGATGACTTTAGTTTTGATAAAAATTTTAGAGGGGTTACCTGGGTAAATATAGATGGTATTCATAGTATTCCCTTAATAAAAAAAGTAGGTGAAATGTATGACCTGGATAATTTGATACTGGAAGATCTTGTGAACAGCACTCAAAGAGCAAAAGTAGAGGAACGAGAAGATTATTTATTTATAGTAATGAAAATGTTAAACTTAAATCTTATTTCAAAAGAAATAGCCTATGAACAGGTATCTTTCATACTTGGAGAAGATTATCTCCTTACATTTCAAGAAAGCCCAGGAGATATTTTTGATACTATAAGAGCAAGAATAGAAGCACATAACTCTAAAATGAGAAAGAAAAGTGTAGGATATCTTGCATATACAATAATAGATACAATAGTTGATAATTATTTTCTTATATTAGATGAGGTAGAATTAGAAATAGATCGATTAGAATCTAAGGTTATAAACAATTCTAATAAAGATGATCTTCAGTCTATAATGAACTTAAAACAGAAAGTAACTACTTTAAAAAGGTCGATATCTCCAATAAGAGAGCTTATAGCTAAATTACAGTCAAAAGGACTCACAGAATATTTTAATGATGATATAAAAATATATTTGACAGACTTGTATGATCATGGAATAATTGTATGTGATACATTGGATATATTGAACAGCAGGGTAACAGAGCTTGTTCAGCTTTACAATTCTACTATCAGTAATGGAATGAATGAAGTTATGAAAATTCTTGCTATTATATCAACAATATTTATGCCATTAAGTTTTTTAGCCAGCTTATATGGTATGAATTTTAAATATATGCCAGAATTAGAATGGCGTGATGGATATTATGTAATCTTATGTGTCATGTTTATTTTAGTTTTGGGAATGCTTACATATTTTAAAAGAAAAAAATGGTTGTAGTTATTGGCAAAATGCTTTATAATCTAATTAATATCAATGTACTTGGGAGGAATTTATGGGACTATTATCAATATTCAAAAAAAGTAATGATGAAGAATATTTGAAAAAAATTGAAAAACTGGAAGAAACGCTTTCTTCTAAAGAAAATGAAATTTCTAATTTAATCAATGAAATCGAATCTTTGAATAAGTTTACACCAAGACAGTTAGAAGTATTCGAGAAAAACCTTAAGGAGAACAAAGAAGAAGTTCAAAGGTTAAAAGATATTTTGGATTCTTACTGTATTCCTTATAATACTAAAGAAAAATATTCTTATAAGGTAGAAATTGAAAAATTTTTCTCTTCAAGTAAATTTCAAGAATTAAATATGGCATTAAAAGAAAAGGGAGTTACATATCTTCAAGAGATGACTTTTGATTTGCTTGATGCTATGCCAGAGGATTTGAAAGGTATAGAAGAAGGAAAGAAAAAGTATCAAGATTATTTGGATAAAAAGATTGAATGGGAAATAGTTACTCTTTTAAACAAAGGAGAAAAGATCAGTAAAATCTATAGTAAAACTAGAAAATTTGCTAACATACTCAGTGAAGGATGTTATGAATTTATGGAAGATATGAGAGATTATGATTTTGATAGTTTAGTAGATGCAGGATTTACTGCTGAACAAATAAAAGAATTTAAAGAAAAAAGAGATGAATATTATCTTGAAAAAAGAATAGAGAAATAATTGGAGGACAATAATGAAAAATATACTGCTGGGAGTAACTGGCGGAATAGCTGCTTATAAATCAGCAAATATAGTTTCTCTTTTGAAAAAGAAAGGTTATAATGTAAAAGTTATAATGACTGAAAATGCAACTGAAATAATAACACCTCTCACTCTTGAAACTTTATCTAGAGAGAGGGTTTATGTAAGTATGTGGGATAGGACTCCTCATTTTGAAGTGGAACATATTTCACTTGCTCAATGGGCAGATGTAGTGCTTATAGCACCTGCAACATACAATATAATAGGAAAAATAGCTAATGGAATAGCAGATGATATGCTTTCAACTGTAATTTCCGCAACTAAAAGTCCAGTCTTTTTTGCTTTAGCTATGAATGTCAATATGTATGAGAATCCAATTTTAAAAGAAAATATAGAGAAACTGAAAAAATATAATTATAATTTTATTGAATCAGATGAAGGATTTTTAGCATGTAATGTAAATGCAAAAGGAAGACTGAAAAATGAAGCTGAAATAGTAAGTATATTAGAAAAATATTTTGAAGAAAAAGAAACAGATAAATATTTAACTGGTAAAAAAATACTTATTACTGCTGGAAGAACAGAAGAAGCTATAGACCCTGTAAGATATATTTCCAACAGATCAAGCGGGCAGATGGGATATTCTCTGGCGACAGCAGCACAAAAGCTGGGAGCAGATGTTATCCTGGTTTCAGGACCTTCAGAACTTGATATTCCAGAGGGATTAAAAAAATTCATAAAAGTAAGAAGTGCTCAAGAGATGTATGACGCTACTGTAAAAGAATTTGAGACAGCGGATATAGCAATTGCTTGTGCCGCAGTTGCTGATTACAAACCAAAAGTATATTCAACTGAAAAAATAAAGAAAAAAGATGAAGATATGACTATTATTTTGGATAGAAATCCTGATATTCTATTTGAAATGGGAAAATTGAAGAAAAAACAATTTTTGATAGGTTTTGCAGCTGAAACAGAAAATATTATTGAAAATGCTCTTGGTAAATTAAAAAGAAAGAATCTGGATATGATAGTAGCTAATAATGCTGTTAATATGCAGAAAAAAACTAATGAAATATTTATAATAAAAAAAGATGAAGATATGAAAGAGATACCTGAAAAGGAAAAGTCTCAACTTGCATATGATATACTTAAAGAAATAAAATTATAAAATAAAAAAAGAGAGAATTTAATGAAAGGTATTCATAAAAACTTCTCTTTTTTTTGTATAATTTTTTATTATAAAGTTTTTTAAAATCATCATATAGACTTAGAAGAATGGAATTTTTGAACAATATAGCATTGGATACTTTTAGGAAATTAAGCCTGAGGAAATTAAAGGTTGACTTACAGTATACTCTAAGGTATATAATAATAAAAGATAAATGTAATAAAGGAAGGTAATTTGAATGTATAAAATAGTAGAAAAGAAATGGCTAACACCCATCATCTGTTATATGGATATAGAAGCTCCTGATTTAGCTGCTTCAGCTCAACCAGGACAGTTTCTTATTATCAAGACAAATCCTAAAGGGGAACGTATTCCCTTGACTATATGTGACTATGACAGAAAAAAGGGAACTGTAACTATTGTTTTTCAAGTACTGGGAGAGAGTACAAGAAAAATGGGAGAATTTGAAAAAGGAGAATATTTTGCTGATGTAGTAGGTCCTCTTGGACAGCCAAGCGAATTGATTCATACAGATATAGAGGAACTGAAAAAGAAAAAATATCTCTTTGTAGCTGGAGGTGTTGGAACAGCTCCAGTATATCCACAGGTAAAGTGGATGAAAGAAAATGGAATGGATGCTGATGTAATAATTGGTACAAGGAGCAGAGATACTTTAATATTTGAAGATGAAATGAAAGCTGTATCAGAAAATCTCTATATATGTACAGATGATGGAACATATGGGAAAAAGGGAATGGTTACAGATGTGATAGATGATCTTTTAAAAGAAGGAAAACATTATGATCATGCGATTGTAATTGGTCCTATGATAATGATGAAATTTGCTTCTAAAAAATGCAGAGAAAACAATATTCCAAATACTGTAAGCTTGAACCCTCTTATGGTTGATGGAACTGGAATGTGTGGTGCGTGCAGAGTAACAATTGAAGGAAAAGTAAAATTTGCCTGTGTAGATGGGCCAGAATTTGATGGGGATCAGGTAAACTTCGATGAAGCTATGAGAAGACAGAATATGTACAAGACAGAAGAAGGAAGAAATATACTTGAGATAGAAGATGGAGAAACTCACTATAATCCATCTTGTCCAAGTCATGAAATAATAGTTGATAAAAAGAAAAGGGTACCTGTAAGAGAGCAGGAGCCAGATATAAGAAATAAAAACTTTGAAGAAGTATGCTATGGATATAATATGGAAGAAGCTCAGGCGGAAGCATCAAGATGTCTTAACTGTAAAAATCCATTATGTGTACAGGGATGTCCTGTATCAATAGATATACCAGCTTTTATTCAGAAGATAAAAGAAGGAGATATGAAGGAAGCTGGAAAAATAATAGCAAAGTATTCTAATCTTCCAGCAGTATGTGGAAGAGTGTGTCCACAGGAAACTCAGTGTGAAGGAAAATGTATATTAGGAATAAAGGGCGAACCTGTATCAATTGGAAAATTGGAAAGATTTGTTGGAGACTGGGTAATAAATAATGGAATAGAATATGAGATAAAGGAGAAGAATAATAAAAAAGTTGCAGTTATTGGAGGAGGACCAGCAGGACTTACAGCAGCAGGTGACTTAGCTAAGCTGGGATATGATGTAACTATATATGAAGCCCTTCACAAGCTGGGGGGAGTACTAAGTTATGGAATACCAGAATTCAGACTTCCAAAGGAAAAAGTAGTTGATAAGGAAATAGAAAATCTATATAAACTGGGAGTAAAAGTAGTAACTAATGCTGTAGTAGGAAGAACTTTTACAATAGATGAACTACTAGCTAGAAGAGGATTTTCTGCTGTATTTATAGGAAGTGGTGCAGGACTTCCAAGATTTATGAATATACCAGGTGAGAATTATAATGGAGTAATATCAGCAAATGAATTTTTAACAAGAGTAAATCTTATGAGAGCCAATAAGTCTGATTATGCGACACCTATAAAAATAGGTAAGAGAGTAATAGTGGTAGGTGGAGGAAATGTTGCTATGGATGCAGCAAGAACTGCCAAGAGGCTTGGAGCAGATACAACAGTTGTATATAGAAGAGGAGAGGCAGAACTTCCAGCTAGAAGAGAAGAAGTGGAGCATGCAAAGGAAGAAGGGATTAAATTTCATTTCCTAGTATCACCAACAGAAATTATAGGAGATGAAAAAGGCTGGGTAAAAGAGATAAAATGCATAAGAATGGAATTGGGAGAACCAGATGAAAGTGGGAGAGCAAAATTTTCACCAATAGAAAACAGTGAATTTATAATAGAAGGAGAAACTGTGATAATGTCATTGGGAACATCGCCAAATCCTTTGATAGCTTCAACAACGGGAAATCTTAAAGTTAATAGATGGAAAGGTATAGAAGCAGATGAAGAAACAGGAAGAACATCAAGAGAGGGAGTATTTGCAGGAGGAGATGCAGTAACAGGAGCAGCAACAGTAATACTTGCAATGGAGGCAGGAAAGAAAGCAGCAGCTGAAATAGATAAATATTTAAAAAATAAATAAATTTTTAAAACCTGATGGAGTATTTAATGTATTTGATTTTATATTCTCATCAGGTTATTTTTTATTTAATTAAATTTAAAAAATAAAGTAACTTGACAAAATAAAGTTAAAAGAGTATTATTGGGAAAAGAAGTGATAGAGGAAAAATATAAAAATAAAGGAAACTATAGATTAGGGAGGTTCTTAAAATGAAAAATTATGATGCAGTAATAATAGGATTTGGAAAAGGTGGAAAAACTTTAGCTGGAGAAATGGCAAACCATGGTTGGAAAGTTGCAGTTGTAGAAAAATCAAATAAAATGTATGGTGGAACTTGTATAAATGTAGGTTGTATTCCTACAAAGTATCTTATAATAGAGGCTGGTAAAAATAAATTTAAAAATTTAAATTCTTTTGAAGAATATGCTGAGGTATATAAAAATACTATAGAAAAAAAGAATGAATTGATTTCTATTTTCAGAAAGAAAAATTATGATAATCTTAATGATAAAGAAAATATTGATATATATACTGGTGAAGGTTCTTTTGTGAATGAAAAAGTAATTGAAATAAAATTAGAAAATGAAGCTATTCAAATAAAGGGAGAGAGAATATTTATAAATACAGGAGCAGAAACTATTATTCCACCTATAAAAGGATTGAAAGAAAATAAATATGTTTATGATAGTGAAGCCATAATGCAGTTAAAAGAACTTCCTAAAAAATTAATAATAATAGGTGGTGGATATATTGGATTGGAATATGCAGATATGTATAATAATTTTGGAGCAGAAGTGACAGTTTTAGAAGGAAGTCCATTATTTATACCACGTGAAGACAGAGAAATAGCAAATGAAATACAAAAAGTTATGGAAAAAAAGGGAATAAAATTTGTTTTAGGAGCAAAAGTAATAGAGGTATTGGAAAATAAAGTAAGCTATGAAAGAAATGGTCAGATTGAAAGTGTAGATGGAGATACTATCCTTGTAGCTGTAGGAAGAAAAGCCAATATAAAAGGGTTAAAATTGGAAAATGCTGGTATAAAAACTACAGATGGAGGAGCAGTATTAGTTGATGATAATCTTCATACATCTGTTGATAATGTATGGGCAATGGGAGATGTTCATGGAGGATTACAATTTACATATACTTCTTTAGACGATTATCGTATAATTCGTAGTGAACTTTTTGGAGATAAAAAATATTCCTTAAAAGAAAGAGGTCCAGTTCCATACACTGTATTTATAGAACCACAATTTTCAAGAGTAGGAATGACAGAAGAAGAAGCTATCCAAAAAGGATATAAAATAAAAACTTCAAAGATAACAGCAATTTCTCCAAGAATGAAAATATCTGGTGAAACTGAAGGACTTTTAAAAGCAGTAGTAGATGCAGAAACTGGAAAAATATTAGGAACATCACTATTTTTTGCTCAATCAGGTGAAGTTATAAATAGTATAAGACTTGTGATGATGGCAGATAAAGATTATACTTTTTTAAAAAATGGAATATTTACACATCCTACAATGAGTGAAACATTGAATGATCTTTTTGGACAAATAAAATAAAAAAGGAGAGCAAGTATGAAAAATCAGTATGAATTACCATGTAATATAGCACAGACATTGAACATAATTGGAGATAAATGGACTCTTCTGATTGTTCATGAAATAATGCTTGGAGATAAAAGTTATAATGAACTTTTAAATAAATTAACAGGAATAGCATCTAACCTTTTGTCTAACCGTTTAAAATCTTTAGAAGAAGATGGAATAATTAGAGGAGAACTATATCAGGCACATCCTCCTAGATATAAATATACATTAACAGATAAAGGAAGTGATCTTGAAGATGTATTTAACAGTATTATTCTTTGGGGAAGTAGACATTTGAATAAATGTTATAAAAAGCTTGTGGATAAAAAAAATGGGTATAAAGTAGAAATAAAATATTTTATCCCTGAATCTAAAGAGCTATTAAATAAAGAAGACGTTGAAGCTAGAGAAATATGTTAAAGAGTTAAATTTTTTAATAAATTCTTTACTAAATTAAAGAGATTTGCTATATTATAATTATATCATTTTTTATTTAGATTTTAAGGATATAATTGAAAATTTACATTTAATATTATATTACTTAAAAATGAAAAAAGATTTTTATATTTAGTTAAATAATAAAAAATGTAATATATAGATTTTTCTGATGTTGAAATTTAGTTAAAGGGAGAAAGGTATGACACTATTTTCAAAAAAAAATAATTATTACCATATTAATTCAAATCATCAGGTAAAAAATAATGAACTGGAAGAAGTATTGACACTAGCTGCTGATGGAATTGGAAAATTTGTACTAAATGAAGATTTAACTGTTTTGTATTTTAATCAAGGATTGTGTAATCTTGTTGGTGAAAAAGCTGAAAATATTGAAAAAAATGGATTCAATAGTAATTTTTATGTACATCCAGATGATATGGAACGTATAAAAGAAGAAGTGGAAAAGATATTAGAAGCTAACCAAAAAAACTTTGAAATGACTTACAGACTCTTGCATGTATTAGGGCATCTAGTTTATGTAAAAGTTAATGGACTGATTATTGAGGAATTATATGAGGATAAATACCCAATATTATATTTAATTTTTACAAATATATCATCATTAATGCAAATGAATCATGAGCTTGAAATGGAAAAAAAACGTTATGCAATGTTTATTGATTTACTATTAGAGAGCTATTTTGAATATGATGTAAAAAGTGATATTTTGAAAATATATGACAATACTAATTTCTATTTATTTCCAGATAAAGAAATGAGAATGTTCAGTAAACTTATTGGAGATGAAAAATCTCCAATTACTATACAAAATTGTAATTCTTTATATAAGTGTATATTATCATTAAATAATTGTGGAAAAGATATAGAATTATTAATTGATAATAATGAGAAAAATTGGTTTCATGTGAAATATCATCAGCTTTTTGATTCTGATAATACAATAAATAAAATTATTGGTTCATATAAAAATATACATAAAGAAAAAATTATTGAATTAATGCAGAATGAATATAACTGTGAATTAAAAAAGAAAGCTGAGTATGATATTGTAACAGGCCTTTTAAATAGAGCAACATTGGAAGAGTTAATATCTTTAAATCTAAAAATAGATATTATGAAGGGGATAAATGTCTTTATGATATTTGATGTAGATAACTTCAAGAATATAAATGACAGTTATGGACATCCTTTTGGAGACATAGTTCTGAATAAAATTGCAAAGATATTTAAAGATTCATTTCGTACTGTAGATGTTATAGGAAGATTAGGTGGAGATGAATTTGCTGTATTTCTTCCACAAATACCATCAATTGAATGGATAACTCAAAAATTAAAAGGTATTCTTCCAAAAGTAAAAAGACTTTCTAAAGAATTGAATATAGAGAAGCCTATATCAGTAAGTATTGGAATTTATGAAATAAAGTTCTCTGATAGCTTTAAGGATATATTTTTAAAAGCGGATAAAGCTCTGTATCAAGCTAAAAAGAGTGGAAAAAACAGATATGAATTTTATTCAAAATAAATAAGTAAAACCAGATTCTAAAATTAGGAACCTGGTTTTTTATTGTTTAAAATATAATCTTTAATATATTTATAAAAAATTTAAGTAGTAAAATATTATGATAAAATAAAGGCAATCTTTTAATAGTTAAGCAGATATAATATTATACTAAAATACTAATTTTAAAATTAAAAATTTTTATTAATATATAAAAAAATAGGATTATCGTACTAAAAAAGAACTATTTTTAATTCAAATAAAAGAAAATAAAATTTCATGTTGACATTAAAATGAAAATAATGTATCATAAATAAATCTTAGAAGTCCTATATCTGATATAGGGCTTTTATTATAACACTATTGGAATTCTTAGGGAAAGAGGAGGAAAAATGGACAGCATATTACAGATAGTGAAGAACATAAATAATGTTCTTTGGAGTTACTTATTGATTTTTTTACTGTGTGGAACAGGAATAATGTTTACAGTGATGCTGAAGGGAGTTCAGGTCACTAGGTTTATGGATAGTGTTAGAAGGGTATTTCATAGAGGCTCAAGAAAGGGTAAGGCTGATTCTCAAGGAATGAATTCATTTCAGTCACTGGCTACTGCTGTGGCAGCACAGGTAGGAACTGGAAATCTGGCTGGGGCAGCTACTGCTATAGCAGCAGGAGGACCTGGAGCAATATTCTGGATGTGGGTTACAGCTTTTTTTGGAATGGCAACTATATTTGCTGAAGCTGTTCTTGCTCAGATATACAAAGAGGATATAAATGGAGAGGTAAGAGGAGGACCAGCATTTTACATCAGTAAAGGATTAAAATGTAAAGGTTTAGCAGTATTCTTTTCCATTACTATAATAATCGCTCTTGGGTTTGTAGGAAATATGGTACAGGCAAATTCCATAGGAGAAGCATTTAATGAGGCATTTGGAATAAATCCTATAATAATGGGAGCTGTAACAGTTGTTATAGCAGGACTTATATTCAAAGGGGGAGTTAAGCAAATAGCTTCTTTTACAGAAAAAGTAGTTCCTTTTATGGCTGTATTATATATAATAGGAGGACTGTATATACTTCTTTCTAACTTGAGTGGAACTATCCACGGTATAGAAATGATATTTGTAGGAGCATTCAATCCTAGAGCTGCCACTGGAGGACTATTAGGAGTGGGGGTGAAACAGGCTGTAAGATATGGAGTTGCAAGAGGATTGTTTTCCAATGAAGCAGGAATGGGAAGTACACCTCATGCCCATGCTATAGCCAAGGTCAGGAATCCTGTAGATCAAGGTATAGTTGCAATGTTTGGAGTATTTTTTGATACATTTATAATACTTACTATAACTGCTCTTATAATATTGTCAAATGTGCCAATAGATGGAAAAATGACAGGTATATCATTGACACAGTTTGCATTTAAACAAGGAATGGGACAATTAGGAACGATATTTGTAGCTGTTGCTCTTCTTTTCTTTGCTTTTTCTACTATTATAGGCTGGTATTTCTTCGGTGAAGCAAATATCAGATATCTTTTTTCCAGTAAGAAAAGTGTGGACATATATTCATATGTGGTTTTAGTTTTCATATTTCTAGGCTGTCTTTTAAAAGTGGAACTAGTATGGGAACTTGCTGATATGTTCAACGGACTTATGGTACTGCCTAATATAATCGCACTTATTGGATTATCTGGTGTAGTTAAAAAAGGACTGGAAGAATATAATAGAAAAGAAGGAAACTTTAAATAGAAAAGAACATTTTACTTAAAGAATTTTCAATAGTGTGTAGGAAAAAAATAAAAGATTTGACAAAACTGTCTTTAGGGAATATAATCGTAAAAAAGAATATAATAATTAAACTGCTAGGGGAGCTGAAAAGCTGAGAAGGATAAAACCTGACCCTTGGAACCTGATCTGGATAGTACCAGCGGAGGGAAGCAAGTTTATTTTTCAGCCTTATTGTAATTTATCTGGCAGAAAGAGAAAAATAATTGCTCTGTACCCTTCGGTATAGGGCATTTTTTATTTTCTGCTCTATAGCTCAGGAATAAAAATAACAGGAGGAAAAGTATGTATTCTACACAAATGGAAGCAGCAAAAAAAGGTATTTTCACAAAAGAGATGGAGATAGTAGCAAGAGATGAAAATCTGACAAAAGAGGAACTTATGGAGAAGATGGCTCAAGGTAGAGTTGTAATACCAGCCAATATTAACCATAAAAATCTTTATCCAAGAGCAGTAGGAGAAGGAATAAAAACTAAAGTTAATGTAAATCTTGGAGTATCAGAAGACTGCTGTGATTATTGCGGAGAAATGGTAAAGGTACAGAAAGCTATTGAATATGGTGCTGATGCAATAATGGACTTAAGTACTTTTGGAGATACTAAAAAATTCAGAAGAGAGCTTGTAGATAAATCATCAGTTATGCTTGGAACAGTTCCAATGTATGATGCAGTTGCAAAATTAGGAAAAAATATAAAGGATATGTCTATTGAAGAATTATTTAGAGTGGTAGAAGAACATTGTGAAGATGGAATAGATTTTCTTACTATTCATGCTGGATTAAACAGAACCTGTGTAGATAGATTAAAAAATAATAAAAGATTGACTAAAATTGTAAGCAGGGGAGGTTCTATACTTTTTCAATGGATGATGCTGAATGATAAAGAAAATCCTTTCTTTGAGCATTATGACAGACTTCTTGATATCTGCAGAAAATATGATGTTACACTTAGTCTGGGAGATGGACTCAGACCTGGAAGTATTCATGATTCCACAGATGCACCTCAGATACAGGAATTGCTTATACTTGGGGAACTTACAAAAAGAGCTTGGGCAAAAGATGTGCAGGTAATGATAGAAGGACCAGGGCATGTACCTATGCACGAGATAGTAACAAATATGCAGATTGAGAAAAAGCTATGCCACAATGCACCTTTTTATGTATTAGGACCTTTAGTTACAGATATTGCTCCTGGATATGATCATATTACAGCTGCCATTGGTGGAGCTATTGCAGCATCTTCAGGAGCAGACTTTCTTTGTTATGTAACACCAGCAGAACATTTAAGACTGCCTACTCTTGAAGATATGAAAGAGGGAATAATGGCATCAAGAATTGCAGGTCATGCTGCCGATATAGCAAAAGGATTAAAAGGTGCTATTGAATGGGATCATAGAATGAGTAAATTCAGAGGAGAACTTAACTGGAAAGGAATGTTCAGCGAGTGTATAGACCCTGAAAAAGCAGAAGCATACAGAGCATCCTCTGCTCCAATAGAAGAAGAGGTATGCACTATGTGTGGAGATTTATGTCCAATGAAAAGATGTAATGAGATTCTGGATTAGGAATAGAAAGGAAGAATATGGATATAATTTTAAATGGAAAAAGTTATTCAATAGAAAAAAACTTTACAGTTCAGAAACTTCTTAAAAAGCTAGAGGAAGAATGGTCAATAGAGCTCAGTGGAGCAGTTGTTCTTGTAAATGATGAAATAGTGAAAAAAGATAGATGGGAAGAAAGTGAGATATTTGAAAATGCAGAAATAGAAGTACTTTCTTTTGTATCTGGAGGGTAATTATTAAAATAGCTGCAATAATATTTTTAGAGAATTTTAATATTGAATATGAATAAGAGATTTATATTTTAAAAAACTTGTGTGAATTATAATCAGAAGTATAATTTTAGAACTTTTTAATAGAAAGATTTGTTTTAATTTTATTTATAAAAGATAAAAGAATAAATGACTAGATTGTAATATAGTAGTTCTGTTAATCAGAGATATCTTATTATTAATTTGTAGAAAGATGTTATAAATCAATTTTATGTTTTGTTTAATTAATTATATAAATCTTTCTGAAGTTTTAAAATTTAATCTTATTTTTATTTACATATATTGAATAGAAAAGGAAGGTAAAATGGATAAATTTATATTAAAAGGACATGAATTTAGAAGCAGACTTCTTACAGGAACAGGAAAATTTTCTGATAAAAATTTAGTAGCTCCTATGATGGAAGCCAGTGGATCACAAATAATAACAATGGCATTGAGAAGAATAAATTTTCAAAATCCTAAAGAAAATATTTTAAATTATATACCTAAACACATAACACTGTTGCCTAATACATCAGGAGCAAGGACAGCAGAAGAAGCAGTAAAAATAGCGAGAATTGCAAGAGAAGCTGGATGTGGAGATTTTATTAAGATAGAAATAATTAATGATTCACAATATCTTATGCCAGATAATTCAGAAACAATAAAGGCTACAAAAATATTAGCTGATGAAGGATTTACTGTACTTCCATATATGATGCCTGACCTCATAGCTGCTAAAAGAATGGAAGATGCAGGAGCAGCAGCAGTTATGCCTCTAGGTTCTCCCATTGGTTCAAATAGAGGAATAGTTACTAAGCCTCTTATTGAAATGATGCTGGAGACTAACAGAGTTCCTATTATAGTAGACGCTGGAATAGGAAGACCATCTGATGCTGCAATAGCTATGGAAATGGGATGTGATGCTGTTCTTGTAAATACAGCAATAGCTACAGCTCAGGATCCAGTGAAAATGGGAAGAGCTTTTTCATTAGCAGTAGAAGCTGGAAGAGAAGCTTTTCTTGCAAAAATTGCTGAAGAAAAGAAATATGCCAGTGCTTCATCACCTTTGACTGGATTTCTTTTCAGAGGTGACAAATAAGTGAGCTATTATGATGAACTTGTAAAATGGAAAGATTTTGATTTTGAAAATTATTTTTCTAGTGTTACAGATGAAGATATAAGGGAAAGTATAGGAAAAGATAAACTGGGAGTATATGATTATTTAAACCTTCTTTCCCCTAAAGCACAAAACCATCTGGAAGAAATGGCAGTAAAAGCTGCAAAACTTACAAGGCAGCATTTTGGAAATGTAATAGGGCTGTATCTTCCTATATATGTTTCTAATTACTGTACAAGTAACTGTATTTACTGTGGGTTTTCAAAAAAAAACCTTATAAAAAGAAGACATATGAAATTTGAAGAAATAGAACATGAAGCACAGGAAATAGCTAAAACAGGAATAGGAAATATACTTCTTCTTACAGGAGAGGCAAAGGGGTTAGTAGATAAAGAATATCTTAAAGGTGGAATAGATATATTAAAAAAATATTTTTCCTCTGTTTCGATAGAAGTGATGCCTCTAGATGAAGAGGACTATAAATATTTAGCAGAAGATGGATTAGATGGACTTACAGTATATCAGGAGACATATGATGAAGTAAGATATGAACAGGTACATCTTTCTGGGGAAAAGAGAAATTTTAAATATCGTTTAGATACACCTGAGAGAGGAGCAAAGGCAGGAATCAGAACTATTGGAATAGGGGCTCTTCTTGGACTGGGAGGAATCAGGAGTGATGCTTTTAAGACAGGACTTCATCTGAAATATCTTATGGAAAATTATCCCAACAGTGAATTCAGTATATCTTTTCCAAGAGTAAATGAAGCAGAGGGAAATCTGAAAGACAGCTATGCTGTAGATGATTTGACTTTTGTACAGATACTCCTTGCTAACAGAATATTTCAGCCAAAAGCTGGGATAACTCTTTCAACTAGAGAAAGTGTTGTAATGAGAGATAATATTGTAGCTCTGGGAGTAACAAAATTTTCAGCTGGCTCAAAAACAGAAGTGGGAGGTTATTCTCATGAAAATGAGTCTACTGCCCAATTTGATATAAGTGATAATAGAAATGTCGAGGAAATAGTAAAGGCTATAAGAGGAAGAGGGCTGGAAGTAGTATATAAAGACTGGGAGACATTAGTATGAAGATAGGAATAGCTGGAAGTGGCGGAATAGGCTCTAATGTAGCTGTACATCTTGTGAGATTAGGAGTAAAAGAACTAAAATTTGGCGACTTTGATGTTATTGAAGAATCTAATCTCAACAGACAGTTTTATTTTAAAGATCAGATAGGAAAATATAAAGCAGAGATGTTATATGAAAATCTGAAAAGGATAAATCCTGATGGAGATTTTCAATATGATATTATTAAATTTGAAAGGGAGAATATAAAAGAATTTTTTCAAGACTGTGATATAATAATAGAAGGTTTTGATAAAAAAGAGTATAAAAGTATGCTTGTAGAGGAATTATACCCAATGGGAAAAATTATAATATCTGCTTCAGGAATAGCCAGTCATGACTGTAGGGAAATTCAAATTAAAGAGGCAGGAAAAAATTTATATGTAGTAGGAGATTTTCAAAAAGATATTTCCAATTATAAAACATATTCTCATAAGGTATCCGTAGTGTCTGCCATCATGGCAGAAATAGCATTAAAAAGAGGTGGATATATTGAGGAATAGAATAGATATACCAAAAGGGCTCTACGGAATAACAGGAGATAATTTTGCCAATGGAAAGAGTAATTATCAATGTGTAGAGGAAATGATAAAAGGCGGAATCAAAATAATTCAATATAGAGATAAGAAAAAAAGCTCTAAAGAAAAGGTTGAAGAAGTAAAAGCAATAAGAGAACTTTGCAGAAAAAATAATGTATTTTTTATAGTAAATGATGATGTAGCTATTGCTATGCTTGTAGATGCTGACGGGGTGCATGTAGGACAGGATGATATGAAACCAGATGATGTAAGAAAACTTATAGGTGTGGATAAAATAATAGGTTTATCTACTCATTCAGAGGAACAGGGAATAGCAGCATATAATAATGAAAATGTAGATTATATTGGGGTAGGACCCATATTTCCTACTACTACAAAAGATACAGCTCCAGTGGGATTGGAATATTTAGAATTTGCTGTAAGGAATCTTCATCTGCCTTTTATAGCCATAGGCGGAATAAAAGATTATAATATAGATGAAATAATAAATAGAGGAGCTCAAAGAATATGTCTTGTGAGTGATATTCTTGGTGCAGAGAATATATGTAAAAAAATTATAAGCCTAAATAATAAAATTTTGAAAAAGTAATTATCATTTAATTTGATTTTGAGGACATATTTTTCTCTTTATTATAAGTTTGATATATTATTTCAATAGGTCAAGCCTCTTGACAATTACTTAATTAAGTATTAGAGTATAGTAAGAAATAATAAATTAACTTTAAGAAGAGAGGGATTTTGTGCTGAAGATATATGACGATATAATGGGCAAAACAAATTCTAGTTTTGCATATAAAATATTGAAAGAGAATATACTTAGACTTGATTTAAAGCCAGGAGCGGAGCTTCGTGAAATTGATTTATTTCATTCTCTTAATATGAGCCGTACACCTATCAGGGAAGCACTTATTCTTTTAAAACATGATGGACTAATAGAAACCCTTCCTCAAAGTGGAACTTTTGTTACTAAAATAGATAAAGAAAAATTTGAAGATGGAAGAATGTTAAGAATTTGTGTAGAAGAGAAAATGATACAATTAGCTTGTGATAATTTTTCACAAGATTATCTAAGAAGATTAGAAGATAATCTTGCAAAGCAGAAATTTATTCTTGATACAACTAGAGATTATGTAGAATTTCATAAATTAGATGTGGAGTTTCATCAAGTAATATTTGAAGGAGTTGGATATAGAGATTTATTTAAAGTAACTACAGATAATTTTTTTGATTATCAGAGAGTCAGAGTTTTAAATTCATCAAATAAGATAAAGGATAATTTTATTCAGGAAAGTCATTTAAAAATATTAGACATTATTAAAAATAAGAAGAAAGATAAAGTTCATGAATTGCTTAATGAACATTTTTCAAGATTGCCAGCAAAACTTGAACATTTCATTGAAGAATATCCATTTTATTTTAAATAAAAGAAACTGGAACATATTAGTTCCAGTTTCTTTGCTTACAACAACAAATTATAGGGTAGTTATGGATTACAACCTTAAAAGTTAAAAAAACTTGTCATAATTAATGAAGTAAATAAAACATAAAAGAGTATTTTAAATAAAGAAAATTCACTAGTCAATCAATTAAGAAATTTTAATTGTAATATTACCTATATTTATTATATTTTATAGATAAAATTAATAGTAAGCTATTTTATTAAAAAATTCTAATTTTGTTTATTAAGCATTCATTTTTTATTTATTTTAATTATAAAATATATTAAAAATGGCAACTTGAAGAAGTATTACAATGATAATACCTATTGCTCCACCACTTGCTCTTCTTCCTTTTTTTATATTATTCTTCACTTTTTCAAAATATAATATATTTCCTTTAAAACCTATATATATAGGAAAAAGAAAAAGAAATGCCAGGAATATTGAATGCAGATGATCTGAAGTAATATTAATAAGAATTATATATAGAATGGCATATTCATAAAGACCTCTATATCCTAACCAGAAAGGTGCCAGAAAAAATGCCCAGAAATTAAACTTTGTATCATCAGAAAGCCATTCATTCATATAGTGATTGAAATCATTCCCAATATGTTCTTGAAAACATTCAATATTATTTTCAATAAATTCAACATCTTCTACTAATAATGGATTTTTCATAGTATACCTCCTTTGAGTAGTTTTATATAATGGATTATAACAAAAATAGAAAAACAAGTCAAATTTTCAACTTAAAAAATATACAAAAAATAGTTTTATAGAAGATACAGATATAATAAAAAGGAAATTAAAATTTAAATAGAACTTTAAAGTTATTTTTATTTTTTAAGAACATGAGATATTTTTAGAAATAAAGATTTAAATTCAATGTGTGGTGTTCTAATTTTTCCTGTTCAATTAAAGAAATAATTGTTAATTGATAAAAGATTAATTAAAAAATAAAATTTTATTTTTTAAACTTTAAATTTTTTATAACAAGTTAAAGAAAAATGAATAAAAAGGTAAAAAGGAGTTTTTGGGGAAAACTCCTTTTTACATATATATATTAAAACATCTCGGGGAAGAGATTTGCATTAATATTATACAAATAAATTTTAATTTTCCTTTTTTAAATAAAAAAAAGAAAAAACTTTAATATTTTTAAAACTTCTTTTTTAGATTATGTATAAAGTCTCTATAAGATATAGAATTTTATTAATATTATATTGTCAGGAATTTCATAATTCTTTTTTAACAAAATTTTTTTATAAAAAAATAAATATTCAAAAAATGAAACAAAGAATTAAATAATTATTTTATCGGAGTTTAATTATGTCTTAAATTCTAAAAAATTATTGACAAATTATATTGGGATAGTATAGGATATGATTATAAAAATCTTTTTACAGATTTTTCTATATAAATCTTTCCCCAAAATTATTTATATAGTTTAGAAAATGGAACCAGACTGCTCTCTGGTTCTTTTTTTTATAAAAAATATTTTAAAATATTAACTTATAAATTGATAGTTTTAATATAAGTTGAAGAGAATGGAATTTATTATATTTGATACAAAAAGTTTCAGTTTGAATGAAGTTTTTGTTTTATCTATTAATGAATACAAGATTTCTAAAGAATATAAATAACTGAAAAAAAATAAAAAAACATTTGACATATTCTTCTCAATATATTATAAATATATTAATATATTTAGTACTTAAATAAAACTTTGATTTCCAAAATAGTTCATAAATGGAAAAATTGTTTTATAAAATACAGTAAATAAAAGTTTTTTCACAAAAATAGGAACTATTAAAGAAGTTTAATTTAATAAATTAGGGAGGGAAGAGAAGAAATGAAATTTAGCTATTATCCTGGTTGTACTTTAAAAACTAAAGCACAAGACCTTGAGAAATATGCCTTAGATTCAGCTGCTGCTTTAGGTGTAGAATTGGAAGAGCAGAAAGATTGGCAATGCTGTGGTGCTGTATTTCCATTAGGTTCAGATGAAATTGCTACAAAACTTTCTTCAGTAAGAAGTTTAGCTGCTTCTTATGCCAAGGGAGAGAAACTTGTGACTATATGTTCTGCATGTCATCATGTAATCAAAAGAACAAATGAAGAATTAAAATCTAATGAGGATATGAGAAGAAAAGTTAATAATTATCTGCAATTAGAAAACAACTACTCAGGAGAAGGTGAAGTAATTCACTATCTTGAAATGTTAAGAGATGAAATAGGATTTGATAAGATAGGAGAAAAAGTTGTGAATCCTCTTAATCGTAAAATTGCAGCTTATTATGGATGTATGCTTTTGAAGCCTAAAAAGGCAATGAACTTTGATGATCCAGAAAATCCATCAATAATAGAGAATTTTATAAAAGCACTTGGAGGAACTCCGGTACTTTACCCATATAGAACAGAATGCTGTGGAGCTTACCTTGCTGTAAATAATAAAGAGCTTACAGAAAAAATGAGCAGCAAGATAATAAAGTCAGCTTTAGATAATGGAGCAGAGGAAATAGTAACAGCTTGTCCTTTGTGCAAGTATAACTTGGAACTTAAAGATACAACATCAGTAAGTTATTTTTCAGAGATTTTAGCTGAAGCTTTAGGAGTTAAGTAAAATATTTCTAAAGACAGGGAGGAAAAATTGGAAAGAGATAAAGTAGTTTTCAATAAAGATAAAAAAGATGTATTTACAATAGAGGAAATCAGTAAGGAAAAAACAGCAAACTGTATGCAGTGTGGAAAATGTTCTGCTGGATGTCCTGCTACAGATGGAATGGATATACTTCCTCATCAGGTAATAAGACATCTGCAAATGGGAGACGTAGAAACAATAAAAAACAGTAAAACTATATGGACTTGTGCTTCTTGTTTTACTTGTGCTTCTTGTTGTCCTAGAAATGTAGATCTTTGTAAACTGATGGAAGCAGTTCGTCTAACTATTGTAAGAAAAAAAGGAAGCAGCAAGTTGATTCCAGAAGATGTACCAGAAATAATGTCAGATAAAAAGATGCCGCAGCAAGCTATTGTCAGTGCATTTCGTAAATATAGTAAATAAACTGTTTTGTGAGGAGGAAAGAGATTGCAAAGAGTTGGAGTTTTTGTTTGTTGGTGCGGGAATAATATAGCAGGTACTGTAGATGTAGAGAGAGTATCTGAAGTAGCAAAGGATATTCCTGGAGTAGTTTATTCAACAAATTATCAATATATGTGCTCTGAGATAGGGCAAAATTTATTAAAAGATGCTATAAAAGAATATAATTTAGATAGAGTAGTAGTTGCTTCATGTTCTCCTAGAATGCATGAAACAACATTTCGTAATGCAGCTGCAAAAGCTGGATTGAATCCATATCTTGTGGAGATAGCTAATATAAGAGAACACTGTTCATGGGTACATAAAGATAAAGAACAGGGAACAGAAAAAGCAATAGCACTTGTAAAAGCTGCTGTAGCAAAAGCTATTCTTAATGCTCCATTAGTATCAGGAGAAAGCGGAGTAGAAAAAAGAGCATTGGTAATTGGAGGGGGAATTGCAGGTATACAAACAGCTATTGATATAGCTGATGCTGGATTCAAAGTAGATATAGTTGAGAAGCAGCCAAGCATAGGTGGAAAAATGGCCCAATTAGATAAAACATTCCCTACACTTGATTGTTCAGCATGTATTTTAACACCTAAAATGGTTGATGCTTCTATGCATCCAAATATTACTTTGCATACATATAGTGAAATAGAAGCTGTAAATGGTTATGTAGGAAATTTTACAGTATCTATAAAGAAAAAAGCACGTTATGTAGATATGGACAAATGTACAGGTTGTGGAATCTGTGTTGAAAAATGTCCTTCAAGAAAAGCAGGAAACGAATTTGAAGAAAATCTGACTAAAAGAGGAGCTATATACAAAGCATTTGCACAGGCAGTACCAAATGTACCAGTAATTGATAGTATTCAATGTATAAAAATGGCAACTGGAAAATGTGGAATATGTGAAAAACTTTGTATGGCAAAAGCAATAGATTTTTCTCAAAAAGATGAAATTATTGAAGAGAAATATGGAGCTATAGTGGTTGCTACTGGATATGATCTTATCAATCTTGAGAAGTTAGGAGAATATAATTATTCTCATCCTAATGTAATAACTTCATTGGAATTTGAAAGACTTACAAATGCAGCAGGACCTACTCATGGAAAATTTCTTAAACCTTCAGATAATACAAAGCCTAAAAAAGTAGTTTTTGTACAATGTGTTGGTTCAAGAGATACAAGCGACAGAGGAAAACCTTACTGTTCAAAAATATGTTGTATGTATACAGCAAAACATGCAATGCTCCTTAGAGATAAATATCCAGATATTGAGGCATATGTATTCTATATAGATGTAAGAACACCTGGTAAAAACTTTGATGAATTTCAAAGAAGAGCAGTTGAAGAATATGGAGTTCAATATATCAAAGGTATGGTTGGAAAAGTATTCCCAGAAGGGGATAAATTAATGGTAAATGGTGTAGATGCCCTTACTGGGCAGACAGTTGTTATAGATGCTGATATGGTAGTATTGGCAGCAGCTACAAGAGCTAAAGATGATGCTGTAGCTTTAAAAAGAAAGCTTAACATAAGTACAGATACAAACAACTTCTTTACAGAGGCACATCCAAAACTTAAACCAGTGGAAACTGCTTCAGCAGGAATATATCTGGCAGGAGCTTGTCAAGGGCCTAAAGATATTCCTGAAACAGTAGCACAAGCCAGTGCAGCAGCAGCAAAGGCTATAATTCTCCTTTGTAAGGATAAACTGGTAAATAATCCTTGTGTATCTTCTGTAAATACTGATTTATGCAGTGGTTGCGGTCAATGTGCACAAATGTGTCCATATGATGCTATCTCTTTAAAAATGACAGATATTAGAGATCACGGAAAAGTTGTAAGAAGATTAGTGGCAACAGTAAATGATGCACTATGTCAAGGATGTGGAGGATGTACAGTATCTTGCCGTCCAGGAGCGATTGACCTTAGAGGATTCTCAAATAAACAAATTATGGCGGAGGTAGATGCAATATGTCGTCTGTAGAAAAAGTAGAAAAAGAAGAGTTCAAACCTTTGATAGTTGCATTCTGCTGTAACTGGTGCAGTTATGCAGGTGCAGACTTAGCAGGAACAAGCAGACTGAACTACCCTGCTAATGTAAAAATAATTCGTGTTCCTTGCTCTTGCAGAGTAAATACTAACTTTATAATTCGTGCATTCCAGAAGGGTGCAGATGGAGTGGTTATTGCAGGATGCCATCCAGGAGACTGTCACTACTCAACAGGAAACTATTACACAAGACGTCGTTTCTCTGTATTTATTAATCTTCTTGAATATATGGGAATAGAAAAAGAACGTTTTAAAATAGACTGGATATCAGCTGCAGAAGCAAATAAATTTGCTACAGTAATGAATGAAGTATTGGAAAACGTTCATAAACTTGGGCCAAATAAAAAGTTGAGGGATGGTAGATGGAAATAATGACTGAAAAAATTAGAGAAATAGCTAAAGAAGCACTTTCAAGTAATAAAGTCCAAATGGTAATTGGTTGGGAAAAGGGAGACTTCTCATTTGAATCTATACCAGTTTTCATCACAGATGCAGAACAAACAGATAAACTTGTATTAGATGTTTACTGTATAAATAACCTAAGCAAATATCTTATGGAACAAACACAGAAATATGAAAAAATTGGAATATTTTTAAAAGGATGCGATTCATTAGGGTTAAACCAGTTATTAAAAGACCATAGAATAGACAGAGAAAAAGTTTATATATGGGGAGTTCCATGTAATGGAATGGTTGATTCTAAAAATAATAAATATACAAAATGTGAAACTTGTCTTCACCCTACTCCAGTAGTATATGATGAATTACTGGGAGAAGAGATAACTTCTGAAATTGATTCTGAAGAAAGATTCAGAGAAGTAAAAATACTTGAAAATATGACTGCTGATGAAAGATATGAATTCTGGAGCAATGAATTTTCAAGATGCATCAGATGTAATGCCTGTCGTAATATATGTCCAGCATGCAGCTGTGTAAAATGTGTATTTGACAATGATGAGATAAATGTTTTAGGAAAAGCTAATGTAGCTCCTGAAAATGGATTCTTTCACTTAACAAGAGCCTATCATGTAGCTGGGAACTGTGTAGACTGTGGAGAATGTGCAAGAATATGCCCTGCTCATATCAGACTTGATTTATTAAATAGAAAAATAATAAAAGATATTAATGAAACTTATGGAACATGGGAAGCAGGACTTGATTCTGAAACTCCAGCACCATTGGTATCATATACTCTAGAAGATAAAGATAATTTTGCAGTAAAAAAAGGAGGTAAATAATGAAAAAAGTATTAAAAAGCAGATTGCCTGAATTATGGGAAGCTATTAATAATAATTTTGATTTATTTCTTCCTGTGGAAAATGGTACTCTTGTAAATTTTGGAAGCTATAGTGCTGATAAAAATGTAAGATTAGATGTACTTAAAACAAATTCATCTGTGAAAGAGTTTGTTTTTCCACAAACTGAAACATATTTAAAATTTAAGAATACAAGAAAAAAACTTGAACTGACACCAGTAAATGTAGAGGGAAGAGAGTATGTACTTTTTGGTGTGAGAAACTGTGATGCAGCAAGTTTTAAAATAATGGATAACATATTCTTGAGAGAGCCAGTGGATACATATTACAGAGCTCACAGAGAAAGAGGAATCATAGTAACTATGGCATGTAATTCACCAGAGGAAACTTGTTTCTGCAGCGGTTTTGGAATAGATGCAGCTGAAGCTTCACCAGCTTCTGATATAGTTACTTGGGATATGGGGGACTATATCTTATGGGAAGCTAAAACTGATAAGGGAGAAAAACTTATAGCTGCTGTATTTTCTGTACTTGAAGATGCTGAAGATGTAAATGTTCTTGAAACACTAAAAAAAGAAATCAAGGAAAAAATAGAATCTCTTCCTTTAAAGGAGCTTAATCCTAAAAAAATAACTAGAGAGCAGCAGGAACTTTTTGATATGGAAGACTTCTGGGGAGATATCAGTAAAAAGTGTCTGGCTTGTGGATCTTGTACATTTGTATGTCCAACTTGCCACTGTTATGATGTAAAAGATTATGATGGAGGAAATTCTGGAGAAAGATACAGATGCTGGGATTCTTGCATGATATCAGACTTTACTCGTATGGCTCATGGAAATCCAAGAACTAATCAGTTACAGAGAGTAAGACAGAGATTTATGCATAAACTTGTATATTATCCAAAAAATCATGATGGATTGTACTCATGTGTAGGATGTGGAAGATGTGTTGAAAAATGTCCTGTAGGATTAAATATAGTAAGAGTAATAAAAAGATTGGGGGAGGAATAATATGAGTTGTGGTTGCGGATGTCATGATAATGACCCTTTAATGCCTAAAGTGGCAATAATAACGAATATCAGAAGAGATACTCCTGATGTTACTACATTTAGAATAGAGAGTCCAGAAGGGGGAAAACCTTTTGATTTCATGCCAGGTCAATGTGCTATGCTGTCAGTTCCTCCAATAGGAGAAGCAATATTCTCTATAACTTCATCTCCTACTGTAAAAGATTACATGGAGTGCAGTATAAAGAAATGTGGAATAGTAACTGATTATATACATCAGCTTGAAGAAGGGGCAGAAATTGGTATAAGAGGACCATATGGAAATAATTTTCCTGTAGAAGAAGCAGATGTATTAAAAGGCAAAGATTTATTATTCATAGCTGGAGGGATAGGACTTGCTCCCCTTCGTTCAGTTATTAACTATGTAATGGATAATAGAGAAAATTATGGAAAAGTTGATATCGTTTATGGATCACGTACTCCAGATGATTTAGTGCATCAAAATGATATTTTTAAAGTATGGCCTGCTCAGAAAGATACAAATGTGCATCTGACTGTAGACAGAGAATTTGAAGGATGGGATGGTCATGTTGGATTTGTACCAAACTATGTAAAAGAACTGGGACTTGATAATAATAAAGTTGCTCTTGTCTGCGGACCTCCAATCATGATTAAATTTGTACTTCAAGGTTTGGAAGAAATAGGATTTAAAAAAGAGCAGGTATTCACTACACTGGAGCTTAAAATGAAGTGTGGTGTAGGAAAATGCGGACGTTGTAACATTGGAGATAAATATGTATGTAAAGATGGTCCTGTATTTAGATGTGACGAAATTTCAGAACTTCCAAATGAATATTAATATTGAGAAAAAATCATAGTAAGGAGAAATAAATGACTGAAAAGAAAATGGTTGATATATATATATTAGGTAAAAAATATACTGTACCTTCAACTTTAACAATAATGGATTCTATGGAGTATGCAGGATATCAGCTTATCAGAAGCTGCGGATGCAGATCAGGATTCTGTGGAGCATGTGCCACTGTATACAGAGTAAAAGGTGAAAGTGAACTTAAAGTAACACTTGCTTGTCAAAGTGAAGTGGAAGATGGAATGTATCTTACTCAAATTCCTTTTTTCCCAGGAAAGAAAGCAGTATATGATATGGATAAAGTAGAAGCATCTGCTGATACTATGGTAGAAAATTATCCTGAAATCTATAAATGTATAGGATGTAATGCTTGTACAAAAGGATGTTCTCAAGGAATCAATGTAATGCAGTATATTGCATATGCACAGAGAGGAGAATTTGAGAAATGTGCTCATGAATCATTTGACTGTGTAGGATGCGGAATATGTGCATCAAAATGCCCTGCTGGAATAACTCATTACAATGTAGGACTTTTAGCTCGTCGTATTACTGGAAAACATATAGCTCCTAAGAGTAAACATTTAATTGAAAGAGTTGAAGAAATCAATGCTGGAAAATTAGATGCAGAATTAGATGAAATGATGAATAAAAGTATAGATGAACTTAAAGATCTATACAATCACAGAGATATCACTAAATAGTAGGAATGGAGGTTTTTGATAGATGTATACGGCAGAAATGAGAGAATTAATAAAAAAGGTTGAGGCAACTCGTCCAAGCAGAATGGGACATGATTTTCCAAGATTGTCTCCAGAAGCTAAATTAGAAATATTAAAAAATAATCACCCAGACTATGTGGAAAGCGGATTCAGAGCACTTGATCTTGGAGTAAATGCAGGAGCTAAAGTACCTCAGGAATTAGCTGACTTGATTGAAGCAAAAAGTAGAGTGGAATTAGATAAAGTAAATCTTAATAAAATTGATTATGATGTGGATGTTCTTATAATCGGAGCAGGAGGAGCAGGAGCCGCAGCAGCATTAGAAGCACATAATGCAGGAGCTAAAGTAATGATAGCTACTAAACTTCGTTTTGGAGATGCCAACACTATGATGGCTGAAGGAGGAATTCAAGCTGCTGACAAACCAGATGATTCCCCTGCAAGACATTATCTTGATGTATTAGGTGGAGGACATTTCACAAATATTCCTGAACTTGCAAAAGCATTAGTTCATGATGCTCCAGGAGCTATTCAATGGCTTAACGAACTGGGAGTAATGTTTGATAAAGAAGAAGATGGAAGTATGCATACTCAACATGGTGGAGGAACTTCAAGAAAAAGAATGCATGCTGCTGCTGATTACAGTGGAGCAGAAATAATGCGTGTACTTAGAGATGAAGTAAGAAATAAAGGTGTAGAGGTTATAGAATTTTCACCAGCTGTAGAACTTATAAAAGATACAGATGGAAAAGTAGCAGGAGCAGTATTATATAATCTTGAAACTAAAGAATATTCAGTAGCAAAAGCTAAAACTGTAATACTTGCTACTGGTGGAGCAGGAAGACTTCACTATCATGGTTTCCCTACTTCTAATCACTATGGAGCAACAGCTGATGGATTAATATTAGGTTACAGAGTAGGAGCAGAACTTGCTTTTGCTGATACTATCCAGTATCACCCTACAGGAGTTGCATTCCCATCTCAGATATTTGGTGCATTAGTTACTGAAAAGGTAAGAGGACTTGGAGCTACGCCTCTTAATATAGATGGAGAGCAATTTGTATATCATTTAGAGACAAGAGATATAGAAGCCTCAGCTATTATCAATGAATGTAATGTAAAAGGTAAAGGAATCCCTACACCAACTGGAGAAGTTGGAGTATGGCTGGACACTCCATTGATTGATATGATACATGGAGAGGGAACACTGGAAAAAAGACTTCCTGCAATGTTTAGAATGTTTGAAAAATTTGGAATAGATATGAGAAAAGAACCAATCCTTATTTATCCAACACTTCATTATCAAAATGGGGGACTTCTAATTAATGATAAAGGTGAAACTAAAATAGAAAATCTATTTGTAGCTGGAGAATGTGCTGGAGGTATCCACGGAAGAAACAGACTTATGGGGAACTCATTATTGGATATAATAGTGTTTGGTCGTAGAGCTGGTAAGAGTGCTGGAGCTAAAAGCAAAGAGGTTGAAGTAAAAGATTTAACATTAAAACATATAGATGAATATCATGAAGCATTAAAGGCAAGTGGAGTAGAGACTGACAGAGTATCTCCAATGCTGCTTCCTCGTTACAGACATGGTGCAGATAAGTAAAACTAACATATAAAAAGGGGGAATAAAATGAATTTTATAGTTGCAATTTTGGTAATAGTGGCAGTTGGATATCTTATTGTTAAAAAGTATTATGCACAGGGTGTATTATTACTTGGGGGAGCTATACTTTTATTAGCTGCTGTGGTTTTTAATGGAACTCCTATTCTTGCAAAAGGGGGAACAGGATCACTTTATCTTGATGTATTTGCTCAGTTAAAAGCTAATTTTATCAAAACTACTGGAAGTCTTGGAATAGCTATCATGATAGTATCAGCATTTGCTAAATACATGGACCATATAGGAGCAAGTAAAGCTCTTGTAAAAGTTGCTATAAAGCCTTTACAAAAACTTAACTCTCCGTATATAGTACTTGCATTATCATATGTAGTGGGACAGATACTTAATATCTTCATCCCAAGTGCATCTGGACTTGGAGTTCTTCTAATGGTAACAGTATATCCTATTGTTGTATCTCTTGGAGTATCACCTCTGGCAGCTACAGCAGTAATAGGAACATCAGCTTGTCTGGATCTGGGACCTGCATCAGGAAATGCCGTTCTTGCTTCTAAGACTGCTGAGATGGATGCAGCTCTGTACTTTGTTGATTATCAAATACCAGTAGCAATTGTTACAGTAATTGTTATCACAGTTATTCATTACTTTGTAAATAAATCTATGGATAGAAAAATGGATCTGGCAGAAAAAGCAAAGGAAGAAGCTGAATTTGAAAAAGAAATGAATGCAGAAGGAAAAGTTCCTGGATTCTATGCTCTTTTACCTATTATTCCATTGATTATAATACTTATGTTCAGTCCATTAACTGGAAGCAGCATCAAAGTAGATGTTGTAGAAGCTATGTTTATGAGTATTGCTTTGAGTATGCTTATTGAAGGTATCAGAAGAAAAGCTTTCAAGAGTACTCTTGCTGAATTGAAAATAGTATTTACAGCAATGGGAAGCCAGTTTGCCAATGTTATCACTCTGATTGTAGCTGGAGAATTCTTTGCCCTTGGACTTACAAGAATAGGAGTTATCTCAGCTCTTATTGATTCAACTAAATCAGCAGGACTTGGACCTCAGCCAATGATTTTGGTTATGACTGCTATAATAGCAATTTCTTCTATCCTTATGGGATCAGGAAATGCTCCATTCTTCGCATTTGCTGCGTTAGCACCAGCAGTGGCAGCTTCAGTTGATCTTAATCCAATTGTTATGTTAATGCCAATGCAGCTGGCAGCTGGAATAGCAAGAAGTATTTCTCCTATTACTGCAGTTATAGTTGCAGTTGCAGGAATTTCAGGAGTGTCTCCATTTGATGTTGTAAAAAGAACAGCAGCTCCAATGATTGGAGGACTTTTAGCAGTTCTTATCACTAACATGATTCTATTTGGATAATATAAAAAAATTAAAGGGGGATTACGTAAAATGGATATGAAAAAATATTTAGCAGACTTGGAAAAATTAGTAAATATTGATTGTGGAAGTAATGTACCTGAAGGTGTACAGGAAGTTACAGAATTTTTCAAAAAAGAACTTGAAAACGAATGGATACTTAAAGTATATCCTCAAAATGATGGAAAAAATCCTGTATTAGTAGCTAAAAACAGAGACAGTGAAGAGATAGATCTTATGTTCTTAGGTCATAATGATACTGTATTCCCTAAGGGAACTGTACCAGCATGGTCATACAAACTTGAAGGAAATATAGCAACAGGAGCAGGGGTATATGATATGAAATCTGGAGTACTTTCTATGATAGAAGTAGCTAAAGAATTCAAAAATGAAGATATTACTATTGCCCTTGTGATGAATACAGATGAAGAAATCAGTTCTCGTTATTCAAGACCTGTAATAGAAGAAGTAGGAAAGAATGCAAAATATGCAATGGTATTTGAACCAGCTCGTAAAAATGGAAATGCTGTAATAGAGAGAAAAGGACTTGTAAAATACAAGGTTGAGTTCTTTGGAAAATCTTCTCATGCAGGGAACTATCCACAAGAGGGAATCAATGCTATTCTTGAAGCTTCTCGTTGGGTAACTGAAATATCTAAGCTTCATAACTGGGATATAAAGAACTCACTTAATGTGGGTCTTATAGAAGGTGGAAGCGGTGTAAATATTGTTCCTGATTATGCTTGTATTAAATTTGAAGGAAGATCACATCAAGTAGAATTCTTTGAAACTATTAGAAAAACTATGGAGGATTTAAAAGCAAATCCATTAGTTGAAGGAATTAAAGTTGAGCTTGAGGAAATCGGATACAGACCACCATTAGTATTAAATGATAAATCAGCTGTACTTCGTGATCTTTTTGATGAAAGTAAAGGTGAAATGGGAATAAAATATGATTGGGAAGTAGCTGGAGGATGTTCTGATGGAAACTTTCTAGGTGTGTTGGGAGTAGGAGTTGTTGACGCTGTAGGTCCTGTTGGAGGAGAAGCTCACAGCAAAAATGAATATTTGGATATATCTACTATTGAAGAAAGAATTAACTTGGCTAAAGCTGTAGTTAGAAAAATGATTGATAGAAAGATAATTTAATAATAAGTTTACAAGGATTAAAAAAGGCTGTCATAAGACAGTCTTTTTTGTATTTATTTTATTTTCCTGCAAATACTTTTATAATAATTTAATCAGCAGTGGAGAAGATTTTTGAATTAGTATTATTTCTTTTATGTTACTTATGACAATTTTTGATAGCTATTTTTGTTTTTTATAATATATCCTGTATAAAATTATTATGTTACGATATACGAAATTAGATAATTATGTTTTGATAACTGAGAGTTTATTCTGTTAAAATATAAATATGGAGGAAAGGTTATGGAAAAGAAAGGTTCACCAAAAGTTGTAAAAATGGAAGTATATCCAGTAGCTGGATATGACAGTATGCTTTTAACACTCAGTGGGTGTCATGCACCATACTTTACAAGAAATATAGTAATATTGGAAGATGAAACTGGAAACAAAGGAATAGGAGAAATACATGGAGGAGAAGCTATTACTGAAATGCTTGAAAGTTATAAACCAATAGTAATAGGAGCAGAAATAGCAGATTACAGACAGGTAATAACAAACATAAGAAAAAATGGACAAAAGGCTAAAGGCGATAGTGGGGAAGGGCTTCAGGAATTAAATATAAGCAATTTGAAATTCGTAGTTCAAGCTGAGGCTGCTATAGAATGTGCTATGCTCGATTTATTAGGAAAATATGTAAATAAACCTATGGCATCTTTATTAGGAGATGGTGGAATTCAAAGAAAAGAAGTTCCTTTTTTAGGTTATTTATTTTATATAGCTGATACAAATAAAACAGATCTTCCTTATTTAGTAGAAACTGAATGTAAAGACAGATGGGAAGAAATAAGAAGAAAAGAAACACTCACTCCAGAAGCTGTAGTAGAACAGGCAAAAGCTCTTTACGAAAGATATGGATTTAAAGACTTTAAATTAAAAGGAGGAGTTTTAGCAGGAGAAGAGGAAATGAAAGCTATAGAAGCCCTTCATAAAGCTTTTCCAGATGCCAGAGTAAATCTTGATCCTAATGGAGCATGGACTTTAGAGGAAGCTATAAGATTATGTAAAGATAAAAATAGTGTTGTAGCATATATGGAGGATCCTTGCGGACCAGAAGCAGGATTCTCAAGCAGAGAGATAATGGCAGAATTTAAAAATGCCACAGGATTAAAAATTGCAACAAATATGATTGCTACAAACTGGAGACAGTTTTATCATGCAGCAACATTAAAATCAGTAGATATAATACTTGCTGATCCTCATTTCTGGACATTGAACGGAAGTATAAGAATGGCCTATTTATTGAAGGATTGGGGATTAACTTGGGGATCGCATTCAAATAACCATTTTGATATAACTCTTGCAACATTTGCACAGGTAGCAGCAGCAGCACCAGGGAATATTACTCCTGTAGATACACACTATATATGGCAGGATGGGCAAGGACTTACAAAAGAATCACCTATAATAAAAAATGGAGTTATAGAAATAACTGATAAACCAGGACTTGGAGTAGAAATAGACATGGAAAAATTATTAAAAGCTCATGAATTATATAAAACAATGCCAGCAAAATTTAGGGATCGTGATGATACATTAGCAATGCAGTATTTGATAAAAGATTGGAAATATAATTCTAAAAAACCTTGTATGGTGAGATAAGGAAGGGGAGATTAATGAGTAGCAAAAGCTTAAATTGGGAAAATAAAGATACTGTATTGGGAATTATTATGCTTTTATGCGGAATAGGATATGGCATATTAGTGCTTAAAATTCCAGGAACAAGATCACAGCTATTTGATTCTAGATTTGTACCATCTCTTATCAGTGTTTTAATTATAATAGTTGGAATACTGCAAATTGGAACAGGTCTTAGAAGTCCAAAAGAAAAAATTGAAAAAAAAGAATTTGATAAAAAAACAGTGGTATGTACATTTGCCTTAATAGCATTATATATTTTACTTTATTCTAGTGTAGGTTTCATTATAATGACTTTTTTATTTCTTTTCTTAGAAATGAATATATTAACTCCTGGATATGTTAGGAAAAATCAAGTTGTTTACTTAATAATTTCTCTGTTTTTTTCTGTAGGAATATATTATCTATTCTATTTTGGATTTAGTATCTTCCTTCCTGGCGGATTGCTTGATACACTTTTATAAAGAAAATAAGGGAGGGAAGAAAAAATGTTTGAATTATTTGGAGAAGGACTGTTAACAGCATTGCAGCCATATACATTAATACTTATGTTAGTGGGAACTGCTGTAGGAATAGTATTTGGAGCAGTTCCAGGACTGTCTACAGTTATGGGATTGGTTTTGGGTCTGCCATTTACATATGCAATGTCTCCTGCTGTAGGAATATGTTTTTTAATATCCCTATACATAGGAGGAACTTCTGGAGGACTTATTTCAGCAATATTATTAGGTATTCCTGGAACGCCTTCATCAATTGCCACATGTTTTGATGGACTGCCAATGAAAAATAATGGCAGGGTTATGGAAGCACTGGGAATGGGAGTAGTATTCAGTTTTATAGGAACTGTTGTAAGTACTTTAGCACTTGTATTTATTTCACCACTTCTTGCAAAAGTTGCATTACAATTTGGACCGCATGAATATTTTTCAATTGCTATATTTGCAATTATACTTATCACTTCATTAGCAGGAAGCAGTTTGCCTAGAGCATTCTTCGCTGCATTTATGGGAATAGGATTTGCAACAGTGGGATTATCACCTACAGATGCTGTAAAAAGATTTACATTTGGAAATCCTCAATTAGTAGGAGGATTTAATACACTAACAGTATTAATAGGACTTTTTGCTATAACAGAGATACTTCTTACATCTGAAACTATCAAATTTTCTACTAAGCAGGAAAAAATAGAAGTAAATATGAAAAATGTCAAAGGATTTGGATTTTCATTAAAAGAATTTGCAGCGCAAAAATGGAACGCATTAGTGGCTTCTGTTATAGGAATTGTTATAGGAATCATACCAGGAATTGGAGGTTCTACATCTAATCTTATAGCATATAATGTTATAAAAAGCAGATCAAAATATCCTGAAAAGTTTGGAACTGGAATACCAGATGGAGTAGTTGCTTCTGAAGCTTCAAATAATGCTTCAGTAGGTGGAGCAATGATTCCTCTTCTTACTTTAGGGATACCAGGTGATGGAGCAACAGCAGTATTATTAGGAGCTTTTATGGTACATGGTATTGTGCCAGGTCCATTATTATTTAAAAATAACGCTTCATTGGTATTTGCAATATTTGCAGCTATGTTTATAGGAGCTTTTCTTATGCTGATAGTAGAGTTCTTTGGATTAAGAATATTTGCTCAAGTGCTGAGAGTACCTAAATATGTACTGCTTCCTATTGTTACAGTATTTACAACAGTTGGAGCTTTTGCTCTGGCAAGCAGAGGATTTGATGTCATAGCTATTCTGGTATTTGGTATTTTAGGTTATATATTTGTTAAATTTAAAGTACCTCAGTCACCATTTATAATTGGATTTATTCTAGGAAGAATGGCAGAAGAGAATTTGAGAAGAGGGCTTATACTTTCTAATAATAATATATTGAATTTTTTCTCAAAACCAATAGCTTGTGTATTTTTAGTAGCAACTATTCTATATCTAGGATATTTATTATTTGGATATTGTAGAAAATGTAAAGTAATGAAAATGGCATAAATATATAAAATGGAGGTATTTATTAATGAAGAAAATTGGAAAATTATTTTTAATGGGATTATGTGCAGCAACGATATTGGCAGGGTGTGGAGGAAAAAAAGATGGAGGAAAAGATGCAGCAGCAGTATGGCCTAATAAACCTGTAGAAGTAGTTCTTCATGCATCAGCTGGTGGAGATACAGACTTTAATGCTAGAACATTTGGAGAATTTTTTGAAAAAGAAACTAAAAAACCATTAGTTGTAACTAATATGCCAGGAGCTTCTGGACTTGCAGCTACAGAAAATATAAAAGGAACACCAGCAAATGGGTACAAAGCTCTATTTACTCATTCAGGACCAATGGTAGTAAACTATGTATCTGGAATATCAGATTATGATTTTAAAGAATTTGATGTAGCATGTATTCCAGCAATAGATGGAGGATCAGTATTAGTAGCAAGCAAACAATCAGGAATTACTTCATTGAAAGACCTTATAGAAAAGAGTCAGGCTAATCCTGAAAGTGTAATTTATGGAACTGAATTTGGAGGATTTTCTCATTTGCAGGTATTGATTCTTCAAGATAAAACAGGAGTGAAATTAAAACTTGCAGATATAGGTTCAACATCTGAAAAAGTTACAAACTTGTTAGGTGGAAGAATAGATGTAGCTTCTATAGCTTATGGAAGTATAAAAGATTATGTACAAAATGGAGATATGGTAGCATTGGCTCAATATAATGGAGAAAGAAATCCATATTTAGGAGATGTTCCAACAGCTAAAGAAAGCGGTGTGGATATGGAAATGAACAACCCATATATTATAGCTTTTCCTAAAGGAACAGATCCAGCAATAGTAGATAAAATGAGTGAAGTAGCAGAAAAAATAGTAGGAACACCAGAATATGCTGAAAAATTAAAAGTTGGATTCAGTCAGCAGGCAAAAATATTAACAACTGAAGAAGCAAAAGCATATCTTCAAAAAATAGAAGATGAATATATGGAATATAAAGATATATTAAGAAATACAACAAAATAATATTATAAATAAAGTGAGTGACCAAAAGATAAAGCAAAGTTTTAAAATTATGTTTTTCTTCCAGGTCATTCTCTTTTTTTTATTATGGAGTTATGTTATAATAAGTTTAAAATAAAAAACAAAGGGGTAGGAATATGAAAACTTATGGACTTATAGGAGAGAAACTTGGACATTCTCTTTCGCCAGTTATTCATCAATATATATTTGAAAGATATAAAATAAAAGGATATTATTCACTTTATGAGATAGAGAAAAAAAATGCTGAAAATATAATAGAAGGTATGAAAATAATGGGAATAGAAGGTGTAAATATAACTATTCCATATAAAGAAACACTTCTTTCTAAAATAGATTTTTTATCTGAAGAAGGAGAAAAAATAGGAGCTATAAATGTTCTTAAAATAAAATCTGGAAAAAGTTATGGTTATAACAGTGACTATTATGGATTTATAAGACTTTTAGAAAGAGGGGAGATAGAGGTAAAAAATAAGAGATGTGTCATACTTGGAACTGGTGGAGCAGCTAAATCTGTAATAACAGCTCTTCACGACTTAGGAGCAGAAAGCATAACAGTAGTATCAAGAACTCTTTCAAGTAAACTTACTGATCTTTTAAGAATTTTTCCTTATATTAATCTGGCTGTCTATGAAAATTTTCTGGAAGGAGATGTCATAATAAATACAACACCTGTGGGAATGTATCCTAATGTTGAAATTTCCCCAGTAGATGAGGAAGTTATAAAAAGATTTAGAACAGCAGTGGATATAATTTACAACCCTTTAAAAACAGAATTTTTAAAATTAGCTGAAAAAAATAAACTCCAATGTGCAGATGGACTGCATATGCTGATAGAGCAGGCAATAAAAGCACAGGAAATATGGCAGGAAACAAAATTTGATGATTCATTGGGAGAAGAACTTTATAGCTATTTAGCAGATAATTTTATAGGATAATAGGGAGAGATATAATGAAAATAATGGTATTGAATGGACCTAATCTAAATTTTTTAGGCATAAGAGAAAAGAATATATACGGGCAAGAGAATTATCAGAATGTATGTGAATATATTAAGGACAAATTCAATGGTTGTAATATTGAAATAAATATATTTCAAAGTAATATAGAGGGGGAAATGATAAATATACTTCAAAGAGCATATTCTGAAAAATATGATGGTATAGTTATAAATCCAGGAGCATATACACATACTTCAATAGCTCTTTATGATGCTATAAAAAGTATAAATATTCCAACTGTAGAGATTCATCTTTCAAATATTCACCAAAGGGAAGAATTCAGACATAAATCATATACTGCCCCTGCATGTATAGGACAAATCTGTGGTTTTGGAAAAGAGGGATATATATTTGCTATTGAAGGATTAATCGCACATTTATCTAAATAAAAATTCCACAAATAAAAAAAATATATAATTACAGCAGTGTAAATTAAACTTTTCTTTCTTTGTCACATTTACTTTGACAAAATTCAGTATATATGATATTCTAAAAGTAAGGTAATAAAAGACTCATATATACCTGTAATATGGACAGGAGTTTCTACGGCTAACCTTAAAATAGCTGCTATGGGTGAAGTAAGCATAGTTAATCTTTGTTTTTTGATTTTTTGAAAAAAAGATTTACTTCATCTAAAATAATATTTGAAATGAAGTGGCAAAAGCAATTTAAAGGAGGATTATACTATGTTATCTCATAAAAGAATAAAAAAGAAAATAGGACAGAATAAAAATATAGTAAATCAACCTAAGAATAAAACAAAGGTCTAAGTGTGCACTTAACGGAATGAGTGTGTACTTAGGCCTTTTTAATTATTTATATAAAATTTCAAGGGAGGAAATTTGTGAAAACGGATATTCAAATTGCACAGGAAGCTAAAATAGTCAACATTAAGGAAATCGCTAAAAAAATAGGACTTGATGAAGACAGCATCGAACAATATGGGAAATACAAGGCTAAAGTAGATTTGAAAGTACTTAAAAACCTAGAGAGTAAAAAAGATGGAAAACTGGTACTAGTTACAGCTATCACACCTACTCCTGCTGGAGAGGGGAAATCAACTGTTACAGTTGGACTTACACAGGCACTTAATAAACTTGGAAAATCATCTATAGCAGCTCTTAGAGAACCATCATTGGGGCCAGTTTTCGGAATGAAAGGAGGAGCTACTGGAGGAGGTTATTCACAGGTTATACCTATGGAAGATATAAATTTACATTTTACAGGAGATCTTCATGCTATTGGAGTTGCTCATAATCTTATAGCAGCCTGTATAGATAATCATATCAATTCTGGAAATGCTCTTGATATAGATCTTACAAAAATAACTTGGAAAAGAGTTCTGGATATGAATGACAGAGCACTTAGAAATATAGTGATAGGACTTGGAGGAAAGGCCAATGGAATTCCTAGAGAAAGTTCTTTTCAAATTACTGTTGCATCTGAAATAATGGCAGCATTATGTCTGGCTACATCACTTTCAGATCTTAAAGATAAAATAAAAAGTATGGTATTTGGATATGCAAGAGATGGAAGAGCTCTTAAAGTAGGAGAACTAAAAATAGAAGGAGCTATTACAGCACTTCTTAAAGAAGCAATTAAACCAAATCTTGTACAGACATTAGAAAATACACCAGTATTTATTCATGGAGGACCTTTTGCAAATATAGCTCATGGATGCAATTCTATACTGGCTACTAAACTTGCACTTAAACTTTCTGATTATACAATAACAGAAGCTGGGTTTGCTGCTGATCTTGGAGCAGAAAAATTCTTAGATATAAAATGCAGAAAAGGTGGACTTACTCCTAACTGTGTGGTTGTAGTAGCAACAGTAAGAGCTTTGAAGCATCATGGTGGAGCTAAAGAACTTTCTGAAGAAAATCTTGAAGCATTAGAAAAGGGAATAGCTAACTTAGATAAACATATAGAAAATATGAAAAAGTATAAATTACCAGTAGTAGTAGCCATCAACAGATTTGTAAGTGATACTGAGAAAGAGCTTGAATTTGTTGATAAACATTGTAGAGAGTATGGAGTACCAGTAGCTCTTTGCGAAGTATGGGCCAAAGGAGGAGAAGGAGGAATTGCTCTTGCTGAAGAAGTACTTGCTCAACTGGAAAAAGGAACAGATAACTATACTCCATTATATGATTTAGATATAAGTATAAAAGAAAAAATAGAAAAAATAGCAAAAGAAATATATGGAGCAGATGGAGTGGAATTTGCTGGAACTGCTAAGAAAATGCTTAAGATTATAGATGAACTAGGATATGGAAAACTTCCAGTATGTATGTCAAAAACTCAAAAATCATTGTCAGATAATGCAGCACTTTTAGGAAGACCTACAGGATTTACAGTGTCTGTAAAAGAATTGAGAATATCAGCTGGAGCAGGATTTATAGTGGCCATGGCTGGAGATATAATAGATATGCCTGGACTTCCTAAAAAACCGGCAGCAGAGTCTATAGACATTGATGAAAATGGAAAAATTGATGGATTATTCTAGTTTGATTGAAAGCAAAGAGATTAATTATTAAAATATAATTGCAGGGGGCACGATGAATTATCGTATTTATGTTGAAAAGAAAACCGGATTTGATTTAGAAGCTAAGAGATTAGAAAATGAATTAAAGGAAAGTTTTCAAGATTTAAAACTTTCAAAAGTAAGGCTTCTTAATTGCTATGATGTGTTTGATATCGAATCTGCTGAATTAGCAGAAGCAGAAAAACTTATATTTTCAGAAATAGTTACTGATACTGTAACTGAAACTCTTGATACTAAAGGAGCTAGATATTTTGCAGTAGAATTTCTTCCAGGACAGTTCGATCAGAGAGCAGATTCAGCTATGCAGTGTTTAAATCTGATATCTGATAAAAATCAAAATGTTTCTGTCACAAGTGGAAAAGTTATTATTCTTGAAGGAGAGATAACAGAGGCAGATATAGAAAAAGTTAAAAAATATTATATCAACCCAGTTGAAATGAGAGAGAAAGATCTTACTAAATTAGAGACAGAAGAGGGAGAAAGGGCACAGGATGTTCCTGTTTTTACTGGCTTTATAAATTACAGCATAGATGAATTAAAAACTTTTAAAGAGGAATTAGGACTAGCTATGACATTGGCAGATGTGGCTTTTGTTCAGGAGTATTTTAAAAATACAGAAAAAAGAGATCCTACTGAAACTGAAATAAAAGTATTGGATACTTACTGGTCAGATCACTGCAGACATACTACATTTGAAACAAAAATTAAGAATATAGTATTTCCAAAATCTTCTTTTGGAGATACACTTCAGAAAGTTTTTGATGAATACTTAAAAGCAAGAGAATTTGTACATGGAGAAAGAATTGAAAAGAAATATATTTCTCTTATGGATATGGCAACTATATGTGGAAAAGAAATGAGAAAAAGCGGGAAACTTGATGATTTGGAAGTGTCTGATGAAATCAATGCCTGCTCTGTATATATAGATGTAGATGTAGATGGAAAAATGGAAAAATGGCTTCTTATGTTTAAGAATGAAACTCATAACCATCCTACAGAAATTGAACCATTTGGAGGAGCTTCTACTTGTCTGGGAGGAGCTATAAGAGACCCATTATCAGGAAGATCATATGTTTATCAGGCAATAAGAGTAACTGGTTCTGGTAATCCATTGGAAAAACTGGAAGATACACTTCCTGGAAAACTTCCTCAAAAGAAAATAACTACTGGGGCTGCAAGTGGATATGCAGCATATGGGAACCAGATTGGACTTACAACTGGACACGTATGTGAAATATATCACGATGGATATAAAGCAAAAAGAATGGAAGTAGGAGCAGTAGTTGGTGCTGTACCTGCTGACTGGATAAGAAGAGAGAATGCTTCTAAAGGGGATATAGTAATTCTTTTAGGAGGAAAAACTGGAAGAGATGGATGTGGAGGAGCGACTGGTTCATCTAAGGAGCATACAGGAGATTCATTGAGATTATGTGGTGCAGAAGTTCAAAAAGGAAATGCACCAGAAGAAAGAAAAATTCAAAGATTATTCAGAAATCCAGAAGTTACTAAACTTATAAAAAAATGTAATGACTTTGGTGCTGGAGGAGTATCAGTAGCTATTGGAGAATTAGCTCCAGGTCTTGATATAAATCTTGATGTAGTTCCTACTAAATATGTTGGACTTAGTGGTACTGAACTTGCTATATCTGAATCACAAGAGAGAATGGCAGTAGTAATTGAAGCTAAAGATAAAGAAAAATTTATGGAGCTTGCAGGAAAAGAAAATCTTTTAGCAACAGAAGTTGCAGCAGTAACTGATGACAACAGACTTGTTCTTAACTTTAAAGGTAAAAAGATAGTAGATATCTCAAGAGAATTCCTTGATACTAATGGAGTTACTCAGGAAACTACTGTAGAAGTTGAAGATATAAAAGAGGATACTCCATTGAATGAAGTTAAATTTGAAGGAACAGATATTAAAGAAAAATGGCTGAATATGCTATCTTCTTTAAATGTAGCTTCTCAAAAAGGACTTATGGAAATATTTGATGCTACAATTGGAGCTACAACTGTACTTATGCCTTTCGGAGGAAAATATCAAATGACGCCTACTGATGTAAGTGTGCAGAAAATACCTCTGTTAAAAGGTGAAACTGATACAGCATCTGCTATTACTTGGGGATATGACCCAGTGCTTTCATCTTGGTCGCAATTCCATGGAGGAGCTTATGCAGTAGTAGAATCTCTTGCTAAATTAGTTGCAGCAGGAGCAGATTATAAGACTGTAAGACTTTCATTCCAGGAATATTTCCAAAAACTTGGACAGAATCCAATGAACTGGGGAAAACCATTCTCAGCATTATTAGGAACAATAGAAGCTCAAAGAAAATTTGGTATTCCAGCTATTGGTGGAAAAGACTCAATGAGCGGAACATTTAATGATATTCATGTACCACCTACGCTTATCTCTTTTGCAGTAACTCCTGTAAAAGCAAGTGTTGTTATATCACCTGAATTTAAAGCTGCTGGAAATAAAATATATTTAGTAAAACATCATATGCTTGACAGCTATATGCCAAATATAGAAGAACTTAAAGAAAACTTTGAGTTTGTATATGAAAATATTAAAAATGGAACTATTCTTTCAGCAATGACTCTAAAAAGAGGAGGAATAGCTGAAGCTGTAAGCAAAATGACTCTGGGAAACAGAGTAGGAGCTAAGATAGCTGACCTTGGAGATGAATTGTTTAAATTAGGATATGGAATATTTGTGGTAGAAACTTCTAAAGAGCTTACAGGTAAAAATGTAGAACTGTTGGGAGAAACAATAAAAGAATACAAGATTGTAGTTGGAGAAACAGAAATATGTATGACTGAAGGAGAAAAGGTATGGCTGGATAAACTATTCCCAGTATTCCCTCACAAGACAATAGAAAAAGTAGAAAACCACATCTGGACACCATATGAGAAGAAAGAAATAATAGTATGTAAAAATAAAATTGCTAAACCAAGAGTATTAGTGCCAGCATTCCCAGGAACTAACTGTGAATATGATTCAGCTAGAGTGTTTGAAAAAGCTGGAGCAGAGGCTAATATACTTTTATTCAGAAATATAACTCAGGATTATATCAATGATTCAATAGAAAAAATGGTAAAAGAAATAAATAATTCACAAATACTTATGTTCCCAGGAGGATTCAGTTCTGGAGATGAGCCAGATGGATCAGGAAAATTTATTGCAACTGTCCTTACAAATCCTGAGGTAGCAGAAGCAATAGCTAAATTCCTTGAAAGAGATGGATTGATACTAGGTATTTGTAATGGATTCCAAGCTCTTGTAAAATCAGGACTTCTGCCATATGGAGAAATTGGAAAAGTTACAGAAAATTCACCTACTCTTACATTTAATAAAATAGGCAGACATGTTTCTCAAATAGTAAAAACAAAAGTTACTTCAAATAAATCACCATGGCTGGCAGGAATTGAAACAGGAGAGGAATTTGAAATAGCCGTATCACATGGAGAAGGAAGATTCTTTGCTAATGATGAAGTTATCAAGAAACTATTTGAAAATGGACAGGTAGCTACTCAGTATGTAAATCTTGAAGGAATTCCTACTAATGAATTCAGATTCAATCCTAATGCTTCTACATGTGCTATTGAGGGGATAACTTCAATAGATGGTAAGGTATTTGGTAAAATGGGACACTCTGAAAGAGCAGGTAAAAACATTTTCAAAAATATCACTGGAAACAAAGAGCAAAAAATATTTGAAAATGGAGTTAAATACTTTAAATAATAGATATTCTCAGGAGGATAGTAAAAAATGAAAGTTGCCATAATATTTGGTAGTAAATCAGACACAGATAAAATGAAGGGAGCAGCTAACTGCTTAAAAGAGTTTGGAATTGAGTATTCTGCTCATGTTCTTTCTGCTCATAGAGTACCAGAAAAATTAGAAGAGACACTGGAAAAACTGGAAAAAGATGGATATGAAGTAATAATAGCAGGAGCTGGGCTGGCTGCCCATCTTCCTGGAGTAATAGCTTCTAAAACTGTACTTCCTGTAATAGGAGTACCAATTGAAGCTGCTTTTAATGGAATGGATGCACTTCTTTCAATAGTACAGATGCCTAAATCTATTCCAGTGGCAACAGTTGGAGTTAATAACTCATATAATGCTGGAATGCTTGCAGTACAAATGCTTTCTTTAAAGTGTCCTGAATTAAAGGAAAAACTTGTAAAATTCAGAAAGGATATGAAAGCAAAATTTATAGCTGACAATGAAACTGGGGTAGAACTATAAAATAACTTAATCAAAAATTTTTAAATTTTTATACATTAATTATTTCTAGGAGGAAAAAAGAAATGTCTGCACAAAAAAAAGAATTTATTTATGAAGGAAAAGCTAAACAAGTATACTCAACTGATGATGAAAATCTGGTTATTATTCATTACAAAGATGATGCAACAGCAGGAAATGGAGCTAAAAAAGGAACTATAGAAAATAAAGGAATAATGAATAATAAAATAACTGCTATGTTATTTGAAATGCTTGAAAAAAATGGAATTAAAACACATTTAGTAGAAGTACTTAATGACAGAGATCAGCTTTGTCAAAAAGTAAAAATATTTCCTTTGGAAGTAATAGTGAGAAATGTTATAGCAGGGTCAATGGCTAAAAGAGTGGGGGTAGAAGAAGGAACTAAGCCTGTAAATACTATATTTGAAATATGCTACAAAAATGATGCTTATGGAGATCCACTAATTAATGATCACCATGCAGTTGCATTGGGACTTGCTACTTATGAAGAATTAGCTGAAATCTATAGAATAACTGGACAAATCAATGATCTGTTAAAAAATTCTTTTGATAAAATAGGAATTACTTTAGTTGACTTCAAAATAGAATTTGGTAAAAACAGCAAAGGGGAAATTCTTCTTGCTGATGAAATCACTCCAGATACTTGCAGATTATGGGATAAAGAAACTGGTATGAAATTGGATAAAGACAGATTCAGAAGAGATTTAGGTGGAATTGAAGAAGCATATATAGAAGTCTTAAAAAGATTGGGGGCTGAATAATGAACTGCACAGAAATGATGTTGGCAAAGGACAAAATGGAAGAGGAATGTGGAGTTTTTGGAGTATACAGCAAAACCCAAAAAGAAGTTTCACAATTAACTTACTATGCCCTATATGCTCTTCAACACAGAGGACAGGAAAGTGCAGGAATATCTGTTTCAAATAATGGAGAATTAATAACATATAAAGGTATGGGGCTTACTGCAGATGTGTTTACACAGGAAACTCTGAATAATTTAAAAGGAAATGCAGCTATTGGACATGTAAGATACTCTACTACTGGTGAAAGTAAAATAGAAAATGCACAGCCTTTAGAAAGCAGATTTAAGCTTGGACAAATAGCAGTTGCTCACAATGGAAATCTGACTAATACTAAAGTAATAAGAGAATTATTGGAAGATGGAGGAGCTACTTTTACATCTACTACTGATTCAGAAGTTATAATAAAAATGGTTGCAAGAAAGGCTATGAATGGCTTTGAAGAAGCAATCAGAAGTACAGTTGGAGCAATAAAAGGGGCTTATGCTCTTGTAATACTGGCAGATAACAAACTTATTGGTGTAAGAGATCCATATGGAATCAGACCTCTATGTCTTGGAATGAATGAAGAGGGAGATTATTTCCTTGCTTCTGAATCTTGTGCCATTGATTCTATTGGGGGACATCTAATAAGAGATGTAGAAGCTGGAGAAATGGTAATTATAGACGAATCAGGAGTTAAGTCAATCAGATATGCTGAAAAGAATAAAGTAGCACCTTGTTCATTTGAGCATATTTACTTTGCTAGACCTGATAGCATTATTGATGGAATAAATGTATATGAAGCAAGAGTAAAAGCTGGAAGACTTTTGGCTAAACAAATGAAAATAGAGGCTGATATTGTTATTGGAGTACCAGATTCTGGAATTCCAGCAGCTATTGGTTATGCTGAAGAAAGTGGAATACCTTATGCAATGGGACTTATTAAAAATAAATATATAGGAAGAACATTTATTAAACCAACTCAAGCTTTGAGAGAACAGGCCGTAATGGTAAAACTTAACCCATTGAGAGTGCAGCTTGAAGGAAAAAGAGTTATAATTATTGATGATTCTCTAGTAAGAGGAACAACAAGTAAAATACTTATTGATATCATAAGAAGAGCAGGGGCTAAAGAAGTTCACTTCAGATCAGCTTCCCCAGCAGTTAAATATTCTTGCTTCTATGGAATAGATACAGCACACAGAGATGAACTTATAGCTGCGAAAATGGCAGTTGATGAGATCAGAAAAGAAATAAATGCTGATACATTGGATTATTTGTCAATGGATAATATGCTGAAATCATTAAATTGCAAAGATTATTGTGTAGGATGTTTCAATGGAATATATCCTATGTGTACACCAACAGAAGAGTAGAAAATTATTTGGGAGGAAAAAATGGCAATTTCTTATAAAGAAGCTGGAGTGGATAAAGAAGAAGGTTACAAGGCAGTAGAACTTATGAAAAAAGCAGTAGCTAAAACTCAAAACAGCAATGTACTGAATGGACTTGGAAGTTTTGGAGCTATGTATGAATTGGGAAAATATGAAAATCCTGTATTAGTTTCTGGAACTGATGGAGTAGGAACAAAACTTGAAGTAGCATTGACATCAAAAAAATATGATACAGTAGGAATAGATGCTGTGGCTATGTGTGTAAATGATGTACTTTGTCATGGAGCACAACCTATATTCTTCTTAGACTATCTGGCTTGTGGAAAACTAGATGCTGAAGTGGCTGCTGAACTTGTATCAGGAGTTGCAGAAGGTTGTTATCAGGCAGGAGCTGCACTTATAGGGGGAGAAACTGCTGAAATGCCTGGATTCTATAAAGTGGGAGATTATGATATTGCTGGATTCTGTGTAGGAGCAGTGGAAAAATCTAAAATAGTAAATGGAAGTACAACTTCTGAAGGAGATATCCTTATAGCAATTCCTTCTTCTGGAGTACACAGCAACGGATTCTCATTAGTAAGAAAAATAATAACTGATTATACTAAGGATTTTAATGGAAAACCTATCAGTGAAACTCTTTTAACACCTACAAAAATATATGTTAAACCTGTATTAGCTGTATTGGAAAAATATAATATAAAAGGAATGGCTCATATAACTGGAGGAGGTCTTCCTGAAAATCTTCCCAGAACTATAAGTGAAGGACATCAACCAGTAGTTTTCAAAGATAAATTGAGAGTTCTTGACATATTTAAATATATTCAAAAAGAGGGAGAAATACCTGAAAATGAAATGTATGGTACATTCAATATGGGGGTAGGATTTGTTTTGGTAGTAAATCCTAAAGATAAAGATGGAGTAATAGAAGAATTGGAAAAATATGGAGAGGAAGCTTTTGAAATAGGATATGTTCAAAAGGGAGAGAAAGGCCTATGTTTAAGATAGCAGTATTAGTATCAGGAGGAGGAAGCAATCTTCAATCTATAATAGAGAAGTCAAAAAGCGGAGAGCTAGCTTGTGAAATAGCTTGCGTCATTGGAGACAGAGAGTGTTATGGAGTGGAGAGAGCAGCTGAACAAGGGATAGTAAGCTGTATTCTTGACAGAAAAGTTTTTAAAAAAGAATTATGCAGGGAGATAGACAGAGTTGTTTCTGAAAAAGAAGTAGATCTTATAGTTCTTGCAGGATTTTTATCTATAATTGATGAAGAATTTGTGGAAAAATGGAAAGGGAAGATAATTAATATTCATCCATCACTTCTTCCTAAATTTGGAGGACCTGGAATGTATGGAATAAAAGTACATGAGGCAGTCCTTGCAGCAGGAGAAAAAGAAAGCGGATGCACAGTTCACTATGTGGATATAGGTGTGGATAGTGGAGAGATAATCTTTCAAATAAAAGTTCCTGTAATGGAAGGGGATACAGCTGAAATTCTTCAAAAAAGAATATTAGTAGAAGAGCACAAACTTTTACCAAAATCTATTTCTAAAATAATATCAGAGAGATAAAAAGGAGAAAAAGTTGATGAAAAGAGCATTGATATCAGTTTTTGATAAGAATGGTATATTAGAATTTGCTAACTTTTTAGTTAAACATGGAGTAGAAATAATTTCAACAGGTGGAACATATAAACATTTAAAGGAAAATGGAGTACCTGTAATAGAGGTTGCTGAAGTTACTGGAGCTCCAGAAATGCTTGATGGAAGAGTAAAAACTCTTCATCCAGTTATTCATGGGGGAATACTTGCTATAAGAGACAATGCTGAACATATGGCAACTATTAAAGAAAGAGGGATATCTACTATTGATATGGTAGTTGTAAATCTTTATCCTTTCTTTAAAAAAGTAAACGAAGATCTTACTTTTGAAGAAAAAGTAGAATTTATTGATATTGGTGGACCTACTATGCTGAGATCTGCTGCTAAATCATTTAATGATGTAGTAGTTATAAGTGATACTGCTGATTATGAAACAGTAATGAAAGAGATGGAAGCTGGAGAAGTTACATTTGAAACTAAAAAAAGGCTGGCTGGAAAAGTATTTAATCTGACATCAGCTTATGATGCAGCTATATCTCAATTCTTGCTGGGAGATGAGATGCCTAAATATTTAAATGCTTCATATGAAAAATTAATGGACCTTAGATATGGGGAAAATCCTCACCAGAAAGCAGCATATTATGTATCTACTACTGATACTGGAGCTATGAAGGATTTTGAACAATTAAATGGAAAAGAACTTTCATTTAATAATCTAAGAGATATGGATGTAGCTTGGAGAACTGTATGCGAATTTACTCAGCCTGCCTGCTGTGGATTAAAACATTCCACTCCTTGTGGAGCGGCTATAGGTAATGATGCTCATGAGGCTTATATAAAAGCTTATGAATGCGATCCTGTATCTATTTTTGGTGGAATAGTAGCTTTAAATAGAGAAGTAGATGCTGATACAGCTAGAGAAATGGTAAAAATATTCTTAGAGATTGTTATAGCACCATCATTTACTGATGAGGCTTTAGAAGTACTTAAAGTTAAGAAAAATCTTAGAGTTATAAAATGTAAACATATACCACAGGATAAAATTAATATGGTAAAGGTAGACGGAGGACTTCTTATTCAGGATGAAGACCTAAGCTTTACTACTGATTATGAAGCGGTTACAGAAAAAGCTCCAACTGCTGAAGAAATGGAAAACCTTATATTTGGAATGAAAGTGGTAAAACATGTAAAATCAAATGCTATTGTAGTGGTAAAAGATATGATGGCAGTAGGAATTGGAAATGGTGAAACTAACAGGATATGGCCGACTAAACAGGCAATAGAAAGAGCAGGAGATAAAGTAAAAGGAGCTATCCTTGCTTCTGATGCTTTCTTTCCATTCAGAGATGTTGTTGATGAATGTGCAAAAGCTGGAATAAAAGCTATCATTCAGCCAGGTGGATCTATGAGAGATCAGGAATCTATTGAAGCATGTAATGAGCATGGGATTTCAATGGTATTCACTGGAATGAGACACTTTAAACACTAATACAAAGGAGATATTAAAATATGAAAATATTAGTAGTTGGCAGTGGTGGAAGAGAACATGCTATCTGCTGGAAAGTAAGCCAGAACAAAAATGTAGAAAAAGTTTTCTGTGCTCCTGGTAATGGAGGAACTGCAACACTTCCAAAAGGAGAAAATGTAAATATAAAAGGAATAGATGAGCTTTTAGCATTTGCTGTGAAAGAAAATATAGACCTGACTATTGTAGGAAGTGAAGAACTTCTTGTAGATGGAATAGTAGATAAATTCCAAGAAAAAGGATTGAAAATATTCGGACCAGATAAAAAAGCTGCTCTTTTGGAAGGGTCAAAAGCATATGCAAAGGATTTTATGAAAAAGTATGGAGTAAAAACTGCTGCCTATGAAATATTTACTTGTCCTGAAAAAGCAAAAGAATATATAAAAACTTGTGAATTTCCATTGGTTGTAAAAGCCAGCGGACTTGCAGCAGGAAAAGGAGTGCTTATCTGTCAGAATTTAGAAGAAGCTCTGAAAGCTGTAGATGAAATCATGGTAGATAAGGTATTCAGCAGTGCAGGAGAGGAAATAGTTGTTGAAGAATTTTTAGATGGAGTGGAAGCTTCTATATTGTCAGTTACAGATTCTAAAATTATACTTCCTTTTATATCTGCTAAGGATCACAAAAAGATAGGAGAAAAGGAAACTGGATTAAATACTGGAGGAATGGGAACAATAGCTCCTAATCCTTATGTAACTAAAGAGGTATATGATGCTTTTATTACAGGAATTATGAATCCAACTTTAGAAGGTATCAAAGCTGAAGGAATGAATTTTGCAGGAGTTATTTTCTTTGGTCTTATGATAAATGAAAAGGGAGTGTATCTTCTTGAATATAATATGAGAATGGGAGACCCTGAAACTCAAGTAGTATTGCCTTTACTTGAATCAGACTTTGTAGAACTTCTTGAAAGTGGCTTAGAAGGGAAATTAGACACTGCTGATGTAAAGTGGAGCAATAAGTCAGCCTGCTGTGTAGTTCTTGCCTCTGGTGGATATCCTGAAGCTTATAAGAAAGGATATACAATAACTGGAATAGAAAAAGCAGACAATATGGTTTTTGTAGCTGGAGCTAAACTGGAAAATGGAGAACTTCTAACTAATGGTGGAAGAGTATTAAATGTAGTGGCTGTAGGAAATGACTTAGAAGATGCAAGAGCTAAAGCTTATGCAGATGCTGAAAAGATTGAATTTACAGATAAATGCTATAGAAAAGATATTGGAGTACTATATAGATAAAAATTTAAATGGGGTATGTCGAAAGATGTATCCTGTTTTTTTATGCAGTAGTTTATTAGATACCAGATATATTAGAAAATAAAAAAGAGAGTAACAATAGATTAAATGAATTTTAGAAATTTGGAAATTAGAAGGATTTATATAATTACTGAGATGCAACAGTGGAACTCTTGTAATCCTTCAACTATTCTTTTATATTTTAGAAACAAAATTAATAATAAATCTTTCTACTGGAAAATTTCTAAAGTTCTATTTAAAAGTTACTCTCTTTATTTTAAATAAAGCATTATTTATTATAACAGTTTAAAAGTGTAATTCTTGTACACACAAGAGCAAGGGCAGCAATAGTTTCTAGTCCAAGACTGTGATATTCAGAAAGAACTATTGCAGATAATAAAGTTCCAAATATAGGTTCCATAGCTTTATAGCCAACTACTTTTGAGATAGGATTGTATTTTAAAAGTATTCCCCAAGTGACAAATGTAACAGAAGAAACAAATACCAGATAAAAAAGAATGAAAAAAGCTTCAATATTTTCAATATGCAGTCTTCCTCCTAATCCGAATCCTATTAATAGAAGAAAAGAACCACCTATCAAAAACTGCCATCCACTCAGTGTAACAGCGTTCTCATTTGTTGAAAACATTTTAGTTATACAATCTGAAAGACCAAATACCACTGCACTTAAAAGGAGTAATCCCTCTCCTCTGAAAGCAAAAGAAAAAGTAAAATCTCCATCTAAATTCAAGAGTACAATAGCAGAAAAGCATAATAATCCTGCAATACATTTTATTTTAGTGAACTTTTCCTGACGAAAAATAAAACAAGAAGCCAGCATAGCAAAAACCAGATTGGTTCCATTTATAACAGAGGCTTTTATTCCATTTGTACCAGCAAGTCCAAGATACATCAATGAGTAAAAAATTGTAGTACGAATAAATCCGAGAAATGCTATTTTAGAAAAATTGCCCTTAGCTGGAAATAAAAGGGATTTATGTATAATACTTCCAACAGCTATTGTAGCTATACCTGCCAGTGTAAAACGTAAACCAGCAAATAAAATGATAGCAGCAGTAGCTCCAGATTTGATATTGAAAAGAGTGTATCCGAGTTTTATTCCAGGAAAAGCACTGCCTCCAAGAACACAGTATATCATTGCTAGAGTAAATACAACTGTTCCCCTTGAAAAATATGATGATTTAGTTTCATCATTCATAATCTTCCCCCTTTTTATATAATTTTATGATTCAATTTTTTTGTATTGAAAATAGTTATACATATATACTGTACCAGCAAGAAATAAAATTATTGTAACTGCTGCAAAAGGCAGAAGTTTGTTTATTTCATATATAAATCCAGTAAATAATGAACCTGTTATCATTCCAAAGGATTTAGCTGAATTAAAATATCCTGACAGAAGACCATAATTACTGCTTTGCCCCCTAGTAAATAATGATTGCTGTATAGGTACATATATTGCATTGAATATATAAAACAATACACTAAATAGAAAAAAGATAAATACTTTAGAACTAAACACAAGAACAAATATTCCCATAATGCTGTTTGAAAAAAGTACCACAGGGAAAATTTTTCTTAAATTAAACCTATTAGCAAGCCACATATTTATAGTAAGATTAGCGAAAAGTCCAAGAATACCAATCATTCCCATTATACCGCCATTGTATGATGGTGGGAGATTGAGAGCAGATTTTATATAAAAGTTAAAACTATTGTTAAAACCAACTCTGGAAAATTCAGTAAGTATAACCCCAATGAAAAATATTATAATGGGAAAAGTAAGAATATCCTTTCCTTTTTCTATATCTATTATCTTCATTATTTTTTTGAAATTTATCTTTTCTTTTATTCTTTTTTCTTCACTTAAACTTTCAGGAAGTAAAATTTTAAATAAAAAGGCTTCAACAAGGAGTAAGGGTACTTGAAGCATAAAAGTATAATAAATATTTACTTTACCAACAAATCCTCCTATAAAAAATCCTGCAGATACTGCCAATGTAACCAATGCAGCAAAAAAAGATAAACTTTTAATTCTTTCATGTCCTTCAGTCATATCAGAGATATATGCAAGAGCTGTTACTAAAAATCCCCCTGAAAATATACCAGCAAAAAATCTAAAGAATAAAATAAAAGGCAAATAGCTGCATACTGCAAATCCAAACTGCCCAATAGCATAACCTACCATACATATTCTTATAACTGTGACTCTTCCCTTCCTATCACTTAACTCTCCCCAGAAAGGTGAAAACAAAAAGTTAGAACAAGACATTGTAGCAAACATTAAACCAAAAACATAGTCAGGCATATTTAAAGATTCAACATATGCAGGAGTGATAGGATGAATAAGGTTGTTAATAACATTAACGCAAAAATAGAGTATAAAAAATCTTTTCATTTGTTTTTTTAATTCCAATAAAAACATCCCCCTGTAATTACAGAAATCAGCTTAGAAAAGAAAACTTTTCATCTTTCATAAGTTGGTCTTCTTGTATTTTATAATATTTAAAATGTAAATTTTTATATCCTTTTGTATACTCTTTTATATTAAGCGGAGAATCTATAGAATAAATATTAATATCCAGTTTATTAAAATCAGGATAAGTTTTTTTTATATACAACAGAGCACCTGTCAAGTATAAATTTTCTTGTTCAGAAGCTATAATAGATATTTTTTCATCTTTTACCAATAGTATTTTTCCTGCTAATTCTACAGCTTGAGAATTGATAAAAGAATCTGGATTTCCTTTAAGATTTAAAGTGAGAAATTTATTCCAGAAATTTTGAAATTGAGAAGAATACTGATCATCATTTGACAGAAGAGAAATTACTTTAACTTTATCATCTCTTTTAATCTTTGAGTTTATTTTATCCATTTCATTGGCTAAAAGTTCATTTTTTAGATTTGAATTTTTAGCATTGCTGATATAATGAATAACAGCATAATCAGTAGTCTTAGTAATAGGTTTTTCCTTTGGAGTTTTATTTACTACTTTTGAAGGAACAGTTTTTGGTGGTGTATTAGTTTTTGGAGTCTTATTTTTAATGTAGGAATTATTGCAGCTAATCAAAAGAAAAGAAGCTGAAATAAGACAAATATTTTTAAAGTATTTCATTTAATTCCTCCTAATTTCCATAAAATAAACTAAGAATTATCATAAATTATAAAAAATCTTCAATATTTAAAATAATATTGAAGATTTTTAATCACTATTTGAATTTATTGTCAAGTTCTCTATAGTGAGTGTCTTCGCTTGGATGTACAGTGAATTGAGATTTCATATTTTTAATGAAAGTTCCCATTTCATCAGCACTTCCTACAATTCTATTAAAGATACCAAGGTATTCAGTAATGATAGGATTGTCAATGTCGTATGGATATCTCATTAGGTGATCTATCTCACTCCATGCTTCTTCAAAAACTGTTCTAACCTGTATTTCTACAAGAATTTCATCATGGCTTGTTACAGGAATTCCAATAAGATAGTGTACAGAACGATAACCATGATCCCTTACAACTATTTCACAATTCAGTTCTGAAATACTTTCCTGAAGATGATCCACATTGTAATCTCCACGTCTTATATTTACTTGAGGGGTCTCTCTTATTTCCCATAATTTCATTATTTCCTCATGAATTCCTCTCCAATCATCTTTAAATAAATGAAGAACTCTTATACCTATGAGGTCAGTTACTATGTTTTTGTATGTTTCTACAGAAATTCCCCTGCTGACATATTTACTTCCTTTACGAATTATCTTTTCTATAAGATGTTCAGGCTTTTTTACTCTTCTTCTTACTGAGTGTACATTAGGTACATCTATAAGCTTTGATACTATATGTTCTGCTTCTTTTTCAAGATAAGGAACAAGTTTATTATAATTTTCATATATCTTTACTAATTCATCCCAGACCAATCCTGTAGATACAAAATACTCTTCATCAATACAAAAGTTTTTGAAAAACTGATCTTTCTCTAATAAGTCAGACATACTTCACCTCTTCATATCAGATTTTTTTTATTTTTTCTAAGGTTATTTCCACTGCTTTTCTATAGCAGCATATTTCATTCTTTTCATTTATTTCTCTAGAAGAAACAGGTTCCATAAGTTTAACATGTTCTTTCAAATCAAAATTTATTCCATGGAGATGAAGTTTATGAGTTTTTTCAAAACTTAATATATCTCCTGAAAGTATATTATAATTATTCTTTATTCTGAAATTAACCCAATTAGAAAGCTTTTCATTTTTCAAATAAGAATTTAAAAGAAAAAGGGTATAAAAAGTATCTTTAACCTCATTTATATTTTTTTCTTTATAAAGCTCTAATTCTTTAGTTATAAACTTATATGAGTTGATAGTTTCAGATATGATGGTAAATTTGTAAACTTCAAGCCTGTTTTCAAAAGAGATATCTCCTATAAGTTGATTATATTTAAAAGTAATATTTTCTCCAGCAAATACCTTTTTGAAAAGTTCTGCCACTTCACTAAGGCGAGAAGTTTTAACTTTATCGTATATATTATATTTAAAGTAATCATCTTTTTTAACAAGAGTTTGTTTATCATTAAGCTCTATACTTAGAGCCAGTTTAAATTCTCTGGTTTTTATTTCTAATAATTTGAATTTTCCATACACTAATATTTTTAATAAAACATTATGGATAACAGTATTTCCAATCTTTATTGAAGTGGTACCAATATTTACTATTTCATCAAAATCCATTTTTTCAGAGAAATTTTTATATTTAATTGGAAAATTTCTAAGCTGTAATGAAGTATATTTAATTTCGAGACCACTTTCAAAAGATGAATTATCAGCTGAGATAATTACATGTCTAGGATCAGTATTTTCTTTAGAAATATTATTTACAGAAACAGCTTCATCAGAAATATTATCATCAGTTGAGATGATTTTTTCATCTTCAATGATATCTTTATTTACAGAAACAATTTCATCAGAAATTTTATTATCGATTGAAACAATTTTTTCATCTTCAGTAAAATCTTCATTTTCAAAAAGGATTTCTTCTTTATTATCTTCAATAATGTCTTTAATTTTTTCATCAACTGCATCTTTATTTAAAGAATCATCTGGGAATAAACGTATTTTAATAGTATCAATATTATTTTGAGTATTTTTACTGGTAATATCCAAATCCTCTATGGTATGTTCTTCTAAAGATATTACCTTACTAACTTTTTTTTTAAAACATCATCTCCATCAGTATCAATTACAGTATGAAGATTAGCAAGAAGTTCTTTTTCGCTTAATGTTGTAAGCTTTATATTGTATTTATTTATAAAGTCAGTAACTTTAGGATCTATTATAGAAGTTGATGTTACTACATATACAGGTTGTTCATTATTTTTTATCATTGATAGAAGATAATCAAGCATATTTAAAAAATCTGGATCTTTAAGATCAACTCCTAAAAAAAGAGTAGGTCTGCTTGAAAGCTCTAAGCTCAAATCATTGAAAAAATCTTTATAAAACTCAAGTCTTTTTAACTTTCTGATGTCTTGACTCGTCAAAAAAAGATCTTCAGAATTATAGATAGTACCCATAATTTTATAAAATCTTATTTTTCCTTCAGTTGATTTTAATGGTTTTAAAGGTGTTGATACAGATATAAGATTAGTAAATAAACACTCAATCATTACATCATAATTCATGGTAAATATAGCTTCAAAGTATCCTGAATTAAAGATATCACTATATATTTCAACATTCTTATGATGTTTTAAATCAAAAATTTCTCTGATGTGCTTTATTAATCCCTTTTTTGAATTTATTACTGCATCAAGATAAGTTTGAGATGTTTCAGCTAAAGAATTTATATTTCTAATATAGCCTTTAGCTGACTGTTTGATATCAGACAGAACAGATTCGGCTATTTCAAGTCTTGTTGGGTAACCAGTGATTTTACTTAGAAAATCCCCAGTAAAAAGATTCAATTTTTGATCTTTTTCAAACTTATCAAAAAAGTTTTTCATGGTATCACCTACCTTGTTAGTTAGTTGTTCTATCACTATTAGTATAACTTAAATTGACTAATTTAACAACAAAAAAATTTCAAAAAGTCAAGAAAAAAACACTTAATTCAAAAACTATAAAAAATTCGATAAAAAAAAGGAAATAGTAAAGTAAAACTTGAATTATTAATTAGAAAAATATTAAAAAAAATGCTATTATTTTATGTATAGAGGTGGTTGAATGAATTTGATTATTACTTTTTTTAAAGATTATATAGCAATCATAAATATGATGTTTATTATTATCATTATTTTGATTGAACGGAAAAAACCTGTATATACACTTTTTTGGATAACAATACTTGTACTTGCTCCGTATTTAGGATTTATAGCTTATTTATTTTTTGGGCTTAGTTTTCAAAAGAAAAGAGTGGTAAATCAATTTTATAAATGGAAATTTATCCACAGCAAAAAACTTATTAAATCTTCAGAAAGGGCTGATTTGTTAAGATGGAAACAATTAATTTCCTATCTTGAAGTATCTTCAAAAAATAAATTGACTACTCTTAATTCAATGAAAATATTTACTGAGGGAAATCAATTTTTTAAAAGCATGATAAATGATTTGAAAAAAGCAGAAAAAACTATATATATGGAATACTATATATTCAAATATGATGAAATAGGGAAATCTATAGTTGATATTCTCATTCAAAAGGCAAAAGAAGGAATAGATATAAAAATAATAGTAGATGAAGCTGGTGGTACCAGTCGAAAAATGATCAGAAAAATGAAAGAAAACAAGATAGATGTAGAAATATTTTTTCCTTCACACTTTCCATTTTTAAAAATAGCTAATTTAAGGGCAAACTACAGAGATCATAGAAAATTATGTATTGTTGACAGTAAATTGGGATATATAGGTGGATTCAATATAGGAGATGAATATCTAGGTAAAGGCAAATTAGGCTATTGGAGAGATACAGCTGTAAGAGCTTTTGGAGAGGTGGCACTTGAACTTGAAAAAGAATTTTTCTTTTCATGGGAGATAGTGAAGAAAGAACATATAGGATATGAAGAAAAGAAATATCAATATGAAAGAGAAGCTATACAGGAAGTAATAAAAGATAGAGGAAAATATTCTGGATATGCTCAAGTAGTCAGCAGTGGACCAAATTATCAATTTAGAACTATGAGGGATACATTCTTAAAAATAATAATGGAAGCCAAAAATTACATCTATATACAGACTCCATATTTTGTTCCTGATGATGCAGTTTTAGAAGCATTGAAGATAGCAGCCATGTCAGGAGTCCATATAAAAATAATGATACCAGATAAACCAGATCATTTTTTTATCTATTGGGTAAATCAGTATTTTGTAGGAGAGCTTTTGGATTTAGGGGTAAAGGTATATAAATATAATAAAGGTTTTCTTCACAGTAAAATGGTTATGGCTGACAGTGAAATAGTGAGTGTAGGAACTGCAAATTTTGATAATAGAAGTTTTTATCAGAATTTTGAAATAAATATAAACATATATGAAAAAGATGTAGCAGAGGAATTTAGAGAAATATTCTACAGAGATATGAAAACCAGCAATAAAATATTAAGAAGTGAGTATAGCAATAGGGGATATTATATCAAATTTAAAGAATCAATATGTCGTCTGCTTGCTCCTATATTATAAAAACATTCATTAAAAGAATGATAAAATTCTCAATGAATGCTTTTTTAATAATTAATTAATTTTTAATATAAATTATAATTTTAAAAATAAAATAGAAGATTTAGATAGGAAATAAAAGTTGTGTATAATTAACAGGCAAATAAAAGATGTCAGAAAGGGATGAAATAAATGGAGATAAGAGTATTAAAATATTTTTTAATGGTAGCAAGAGAAGAAAATATTACTAGAGCAGCAGCTCTTTTGTATATTACACAACCTACTCTTTCCAGGCAACTGATGCAGCTTGAAGAAGAACTTGGAGTAAAGCTTTTCCATAGAAGCAAACATCGCATAATTTTAACTGGTGATGGAATGCTGTTGAAACGGAGAGCTGAGGAAATTGTTTCTCTTGCTGATAAAACAGAACGAGAATTCTTTCAAAAGGATGAAAATCTTATTGGAGAGCTTGTAATTGGCAGTGGGGAGCTGCAAAGTTCACAGTTTTTATCTATGCTGCTTGCTTCTTTTTATAAGAAACATCCTCAGGTATATTATGAAATTTATAGTGGAAACTCAGACAATATCAAAGAAAGAATTGAAAGAGGAATTCTTGATATGGGGCTGCTGGTAGAACCTGTTGATACCAGTAGATATGAATTTATAAGATTTCCTATAAAAGAGGAGTGGGGAATACTTGTAAGTGAAAATTCAGAACTTGCTGGAAAAAAAAGTGTAACTTCTAAAGATTTAATCAATATACCATTGATTATGACTAAACGTGAAACTTTACAAAAGGAATTAAAAAACTGGTTTGGAATATATTCAGAGCAGATTGAAGTTGTTGCCAGTGGAAATCTTCTGTATAACATGGCAGCTATGGTAAAAAATAGAATGGGGGCTGTTATTACTTTGAAACTGGATTGTAAATATAATGAACTTTCTTTTGTTCCTCTTTCTCCCAAATTGGAATCAACTACAGTATTGGTATGGAAGAAGAATCAAGCTTCTTCTCCAATTGCTTCAGCATTTATTGAACATGTTAAAAAATACGTTTCAAGCATTTTTAATGATACAATCTAAGTATTAGACATAATTAAATAATAGGTTTAAAATGTAGTTACTTAATAGAGTAGCTGCATTTTTTATTTTAAGAACAGTTAGGAAGTGAGCATAATGACATTTGATGAAATAAAAAAATATTATAATATAACTGATGAGATTATTCAAGAATATAAAAATTGGGGTTTTTCCAGAATAGAAAAAAATGGTAAGAATAATTCAGAGCTGGAGAAATTAAAATTAATTATGATATTGAGAGACAGTGGCTTTAATGCAAAAGAGATTGAAAATTATATGAAGATAGAATTTAAAGATGGAAGAGCAGATGCAAAAAAAATGAAGCTGCTTAATGATAAAAGAAATCAATTATTGGATAAAATCCATACATATGAAAAACAACTGGGGAATTTAGATTACATTAGATATGAGATTCGTAAAAATATAGAAGGAGGAATTTAAAATGAAATTAGATTTTTATTACTACAACCCTGCTAAAATTTATTTTGGAAAAAAAGCTCTTGATAATTTAGATGGAGAACTGAAAAGCTTTCTGGTTTTATTAAGGAATTAGGACTGCCTTTAACTTTGAGAGAATGTGGCCATAAAAAACTATCTTCAGAAGAAATATTGAATATTTTAAAAGCTGTTTATTGAGAATAAAAATCAGGAGAGTGAAATAATATGAAAATAATGAAAAAAGAAGATTTTGAAAAAATAAATATCTTTGGAACAGGAAAGCCTAATGATGCTTATGCAGAATATTTTATAGGAAATTCATTTTTAAATTTTCTTATGGAGCCAGGAGCCTCTTCAGTATTTCTTGCAAATGTAACTTTTGAACCAAGATGCCGCAATAACTGGCATATTCATCATGCTGACAAAGGAGGAGGACAGATTTTAATCTGTACAGCTGGTGAGGGTTGGTATCAGGAAGAAGGAAAAGAGGCAGTAAGCCTTAAACCTGGAATGGTAATTGTTATTTCTCCAGAGATGAAACACTGGCATGGTGCAAAAGCAGATTCATGGTTCAGCCATATAGCTATAGAGGTACCAGGAGAAAATTGTTCAAATGAATGGTGTGAACCAGTTACTGATGAGGAATATAATAAATTATAAAGAAAAAATATGGACTATTCAGACAAAAAGCCAGAAAGGAGAAAATTATGAGCTTAAAAATTATATTGACAGGATTGATAATACTTTTCTCAATAAAAGCTTACAGTTCAGAGAGAAAAATAAAATTTTCTTTCAATGATAAGGAAATAATAGTAGCTTTAGAAGATAATAGAGCAGCAGAAAGTTTATTAAAACAGCTGCCTTTAACACTGAGATTTGAAGATTACAGCAATACAGAAAAAATAAGCTATCTTCCTGAGAAGTTAGATGTAAGTCAGGCACCAGACAGTTGTACTCCTCATACTGGTGATTTAACTTATTATTCTCCATGGGGAAATCTAGCATTTTTTTATAAAGATTTTGGATATTCTAAAGGACTTATATTATTAGGAAAAATAGAAAGCGGAATGGAAGAATTAAAAGAGCTTGATAAAGCTCTGTCTGTAAAAATTGAAAGAATGAATAAATAGTGAGGTGAATATTATGAAAAGAAGATTTATTATGTTGTTAATATCAATATTTGGTTTTACATCTGCTATTGGAGCAGAGACAAAAGGATTGACTCAAAAGGAACAGGAAGTAGTTAGAATATCTGCTTTTACAGCCAGTGGGGATTTAGAAAATCTGAAAATTTCATTGAATGATGGATTAGATGCAGGACTTACTGTAAATGAAATAAAAGAAATTTTAGTCCATACATATGCTTACTGTGGATTTCCTCGTAGTTTAAATGGAATAGGAGTTTTTATGAATGTACTTTCTGAAAGAGAAGAAAAAGGGATAAAAGATGAAGTAGGGAGAGATATTACTCCTATTCCTAGTGATCGAAATAGTATTGAATTTGGAACTGAAGTTCAAACAAAATTAGCAGGAGCACCAGTACAGGGAGGAATGTATGACTTTGCTCCAGCAGTAGATGAATTTTTAAAAGGGCATTTGTTTGGTGACTTATTTGGAAGAGATGTTATAGACTTTAAAACAAGAGAGATAGTAACAATAGCTGCTCTTGGGAATATGACAGGAGTAAATCCACAGCTTGCAGCACACTTTAATCTTGGAATGAATGCAGGACTTACAAAAGAACAGATTAATGGAATAATAGATGTTTTTGATAAAAAAATAGGAAAAAATCAAGGAAAAAATGCCAGAGAAATATTTGATAGTGTATTAAAAAGCAGATAAAAAATAAGGTAAATTAATTTTAAATTTCAGAAAAAATAATAAAAAAGCAGGAGGAAAATATTATGAAAAAATTATTATTGGGATTATGCTGTTTAGCAAGTTTTGGAATTGCATATGGAAGTGAGAATCAAACAGTAACATTTAAAGACAAACAGGCTGTATATAAAGGACCAGAAGAATTCTTTACAGGAGATGTGCAAGTAAAAGCAATGACAGATACAAATGATACCACTAATTATGGAACTGCATATGTTACTTTTGCTCCTAGAGCAAGATCAGCATGGCATACACACCCAGCCGGACAAACATTGATTGTTGTTTCGGGTAAAGCTTGGACACAAGAATGGAATGGAAAAAAAACAGAAGCTAAAGCAGGAGATATTATCTGGTGTCCAACAGGAGTAAAACACTGGCATGGAGCATCTCCTGATGGAGAGATGACACATCTGACTATTACTGGAGTAAAAGATGGAAAGAATGTAGAATGGCTTGAAAAAGTTACTGATGAACAATATTTAGCTGATTAAATAATAAAGATTATATACTTATAGGATTGATAGATAATCACAAGCTTTTATTATAAAATAGAAGTTTGTGATTATTGTTATTTTGAGATTGGAGTATTAAGAAAAATAGTGACAGATTATAGAGAAATTAAAGAAACTTATAAAAAATACAGTTATTAACAAAATAAAGATTAGAAAAAAGATACTGGTGCTATTATAATTAAAATACTTCAGAAATTATGGTTAATATAGGAATTTCTAGAAAATTATAAGGCAGAGATTATTAAATGTAAACTTAACATACTACAACATTTTGACAATATTTTAGATTAGTGATATATTATTATTATAAAGAATTTATTATGAGGATAAATGATAATATTCAGAAATAAGAGTATTACTGAATATTTTATAATTATAATGTATTTTTAAGTGTCAGCAGATTATTAGAACTTATATAACCAGCATTTAAACACTTTAAAAACATGAATTCTTTTTATTTTATAAAAAGAGGTGAGAATAATGGTAGAATTTCAAAAACTGTCTCCTTTCTTTTTTCCCTTTATAGATAGTGACAGTAGATTTGCAGGAGATTTTTATTATGATCTTCATATACATACAACAGCTTCAGACAGTTTTATAAAACCGGATTTTTTAAAAAATTTTGTAAAAAATAAAAGATATTTATTGTCAGTTACAGACCATAATGAAATAAGAGGAGCAGTAGAGCTCTATGAAAAAGGAATAAATGTGGTTCCTGGAATGGAATTAGGTTGTGAGGATGGCTTTGAGCTTTTAGTCTATTTCAGGAAAATGTCTGATTTAGAAGAATTTTATGTAAAAGAAGTAGAGCAATATAAAAATGTAAAAAGAATGGCAAAAACCCATAGAAATATTTATGAATATATGGATGCACTACAAGGATGGGAATGCCATAAGTCAATTCCTCATATATGTGGAATTGTCCAAAAGAATTTTATAAATAATAAACCATATATCTATAATATCATAAAATTAGTAGATTCTCTGGAAACTCATAATCATGCTCTTTCTCTGATCAGAAATCTGGAAGCTGCTGAATTACGGGAAAAATATGGTCTTACTGCAACTTTCGGCAGTGATGCTCATATCATTAGAGAAGCAATATCCTATTATAAATACTCTAATATGGATCAGAAGAATGGAGATAAGGTAATGGATTATCTTTATAAGATTGGCAGTGTAGGAGGAATTGGACAAAAACATCTTCTTCATCTTATTAAAAATACCATATTGTAGAATGTTAAAAAACTCTTTTCAAAATATAAATTTTAGTGTATAATATTGACTGTGTGATCCCGTAGCTCAATTGGATAGAGCAATTCCCTCCTAAGGAATAGGTTGTGTGTTCAAACCACATCGGGATCGCCAGCTTATGAATGAAGGAGCTGAAATGAAAAAAGTACTTATAATAATTACAGTTTTAATGATGACAGGATGCAGCAGTTTAAGTTTTTTTAGTGGTGGAAAAGAAAAAAATGTAAAAAATGAATATACAAAATTGTCTATAAGACTGGATAGACTGATGGAAAATGAAATCAATGAAAAAAATAGAGCTAAATTAGAAGAAGATTTTGTAAAATATAGAAATAAAATCAATAATTCTCAAGGTAAAAATAGAGATTATAATGATGTAGTGAGAGAGTATGCGAAAAAAGCTGATATAAATATACAATATTTACAGGATTTAAAAGATTAAATTTATAATTTTTAAAATATACAGATCAGGCTATAAACAAATTTCATTTGTTTATAGCCTTTTTTATAATATAAATTTTTTAAAGGAGTCCATTAATTGAGATGAAAGGGTCTTCATATTATAATTTTTAGAAGATTACAAAAGAAAATTTTAAAAAATTGATATATTAAAACTAAAAATTATAACTGTAGAAAGATAAAATACTGGAAGCCTATAAAATAATCAAAAGAGAAAAGAGACTGCAGAAATCACTCAAATTAGTAACTTCCTGCAGCCTCTTTATCTTCAGATGATGTGTATTGATATCAGCTTTACCTTTAGATTTTAAAAACTATTAAAATCTATACAGCATATTTATTCCATATCTTGTAGCGTCTACACTTCCACTCTGTCTTGTTACTTCAAATCCGATACTATGCCCCTCTTTAGTTTCATATTTAAGCTCAGCTCCTATCTTGATGATTTCTTTTACTTCTTTTGGTTCTTCAAGACTATAATAACCTGCTGATGTATTTTTGATTTTTGCTTTATTAGCTCCATCATATACTTTTCCAAGTTCATATTCTGCTGTTGCTTTTCCTATCAAACTGATTTTTCCAGATTTTGTATATTGCTTCAGTGCAATGTCTGTTCCTACTCCTGGTCGAACTATATACATATCTCTAGATTTAATTTCAAGCTCAATTCCATCTCCGCTTTCTTTAAAATTCTCATATTTTCCATATCCTAAATTAAATGTTCCAAATACTCCAATATCTATTTTTTCGCTGTTTATAGGTATGTCATATCTGATTTTGTTTTTCCATTCTGCTGTTCCAGACCAATATTTTCCTGTATTTTTATATGTACCATTACTCAAACGAATTTTTCTGTCTGTTTCATGGTGGTTGATTCCTATTTCACCTCTAGTAAGGTATTTAAGATTTTTACTTTCATCTATAAATTCTTCAAAACCTGCACCTAGATTAATAGAATATACTGTTTCATCTGAACCATAATCAAAGTCAAATTTAGTTTGTGTAAATCCTAAACTCCAGTTAGATGATCTTCCATATTTCATATGATCTTGCTCTTTTAATACCATAACTCCAAGAGATTTAGAATCATAATCTTCTACACCAGCATTTTTATTTTTAGATTCTCCATTTTTTACAATAGCTCCTATTTTTACTGATTCTCTTGCATAAAGTTTATTATTCTTTAAGTTTTCATATGAAATATCAAATACTTCATTGATATCTAAAATTCTTTGCTGAATATTAGCATAGACATTTCCTCTAAGTTCCATATCGAATGTAGCTCCAAGCTCATCTTTATTTGAAATCAGATCCAAAGCATCAAACATTTTAAGTTCTTTATTTACAGCTCCAGTATAAAGTTCATCAAGTCCATTTCCAAATTCTATTGCTTCTGTTCCTGAAAGAAGCTTCTTATATGGTATTTTTACCATAACTATTCTTACTAAATCAGGATCAGTATCATCTTTCTGCAAATCAGCAAGGAAAGAAACTGAATGTGATATAGCAGTCAATGAACCATTATTCGGGATATTTGTTATTCCTTTTAAGTACTGAATAGTATACATATTATGATTAGTTCCTTGAGTTACATTAGGTAAAACTATAAACTGTCCTGCATTAAATGAGTCAGCATCTATTGTTCCAATATTACCATTAGTTCCTCCCAATGTTACAGTTCCTAAATCAAGGGCTCCATTTACTTTTATTGTTCCAGTATTTGTAATAGTTATTCCATCTATTGAAGCAGTTGGACCATCTATTGTTATATCTCCTATATTGGCTAAAGTTCCCCCACCTTGAATAACTTTAGATGTTCCCGGAACTGCAATAGTAATACTTCCCTCATTAAGCATTACTCCTGCATCTCCCAGATAGATACCTGTTCCAGTAGCATTATTTATATGTATAGTTCCATTATTTCTGACAGTTGCTCCATAATCTACATAAATACCTTCATTTCCTGAACCATTTACCTGAATATTTCCATTATTTATTACTGTAGAATTATTAGTAGCCGCCATACCTCTTGAACTGCTTCCATTAACATTAATAGTTCCATTATTTATAAGAGTAGAGTTTTTAGTTGCCTGCATTCCATATGCAAAGTTTCCTCCAACATTGATTGTTCCAGTATTTAATGCAGTACCTCCATCATTGGCTACCATTCCAACACCGTGATCAAATGGAACATCTATTGTTCCTCCATTAGCTAAGTTACCAGATTCTGCAGCCATACCTACAGATACTTTTACGACACCTGCTCCTACAGTAGATTTACCTGCTGTTATAGTTCCAGTATTTGTCATAGAACCTGCCTTTGTATACATTCCTATGCTGTAATCACTCAATGCAAGAGTTGCAGCACTTGTTCCAGTTCCATAAGCAGAATAAATATATGTAGATTCTATTCCTGCATTTATTCCAGCTCCAGCCATTACATCTATATTTCCATTTTCAGTAGCTATTCCAGCAGAAGATTTTCCAACTGTAATAGTACCTCCATTGTGCTGTACTGATGTATTTCCTGTTCCATATATTCCTGCTGAATGACTGTCTCCTACGCTTATATTTCCAGTGTTTGCAACAGTACTTCCATTTTTTACAAATATACCATTAGAAGTATCTCCTAAAACAATATTTCCAGTATTTACAACACTTTGTCCAATTCCATAAATACCTGTATTCTTTCCACCTGCATTCAAAATACTTCCAGTATTTGTAATAAGTGTATTTTCTCCATAAATTCCTACAGCATCTCTATCTATTTTTACTGTTCCATTATTTAGTATGGAACCAGCATTTTTTCCATAAATTCCCACTGCTGAATCAAATATGCTTCCAGTGTATGTTCCTTTTCCTACTTCAATTACGCTTCCTGCTGCATTTGTAATAGAAGTTCCATTCTCTCCATAGATTCCTATACTTGCATCTCCAGTAAGATTTATGTTACCTGTATTTACAGTATTTCCTGTCCCAGTATTTATTATTCCTTTAGCTTTTAATACTGCTGACACTATATTTCCAGAATAATTTATATTTCCATTTTTTGTAGTAAATATTCCTACAGATTCGCTACCCATAAGATTTATATTGTTTCCAGAAATAAAAGCTGCTGGATTATCAAGATATACAGCAGTTCCTTTGCTGCCAACTGTGATATCCCCTAAATTAGAAACTCCAGAAAAATCTCCTGTACCAGTTATAAATATTCCTGTTCCCTCATTTCCAACTGTAACATTTTTCCCATTAAAGTCTACTAATGAAGTTCCAGAAAGTGTAAGAGCTATATTTTTATTCCCTATAACTATATCAGAGCCAGTATAATTAATATTTCCTCCAGCTGCATAGAGTAAAGTAGATTCTTCTCCTATGTTTGCTGTTCCGCTGATATTCAATATTCCATCAGCTCCAGCATAATATGCTGCTGACTTATCTCCTACTGATATATGCCCTGTTGAAGTTCCTACAGCAAAATCCTCTGCATATATTCCTATAGATTTATCTCCTGTAAGATTAATAACTCCATTGTTAGTAAGGGTAGTTCCAATTCCTGTTCCTACCATGGCTTTTCCGTTTAATGCTGTTCCATTGATAATTCCAGCTGCTGAATTGAGAATAGCTGCTCCATTATCTCCCTGTAATCCACTGCTTCCTACATTTATTGATGTATTATTAGTTATCGTTCCCAAAGCTCCTGAAACTATAACATTTGTATAGTTTATATTCAATGTAGAACCAGTATTGAAAGTAAGAACTCCATTATCAATATATGCAAATATTCCATCTACAGTATTTGTTACAGTTCCTCCTGTAAGATTTAGGATTCCACCATTATTTACATAGAATCCTATATTATCTGTTCCTCCTATATTTACACTTCCTCCAGTACCAAGAGTAAAAGATGTTCCAGAATCAATATATGCTCCTATTCCTCTAGCAGATGTACTTGCAGCAGTTATATTTAAATCTCCTGTATAAGTTATATTTGCTCCAGTCATTCCAGTGCTTCCAAGATAAAGCCCTATTGAATCTTTTCCAGTAACATTTATATCTGTACCAATATTTCCTGTTACAGCTGGTTCTGCATAGATTCCTATTGCTCTGTCTTCTCCAGTGAGATTAAGAGTTCCTGTATAACTTATTGTGCTGTTAGAAAGATATATTCCTATTCCTTTATCTATTCCAAAATTATATGTACTGCTTCCAATTATATCTCCATTTTTTACATAAACTCCAATTTTATTTCCTGCTGCTACAGGAGTTCCAGTGATAGTTCCCAATCCTGTAACTACAGATGTTCCATCTATATATATTCCTACTGTATCCTGTCCTATTAAATTAAGAGTTCCTGTATTATTTAGAGATGAAGTATTATTTGCATAGATTCCTATACCATCATTTTGTATTGTTTGATTTCCAGTATTTGTTATATTTACCCCATCAGCATAAATGCTTACAAGATGATTTCCAGTGTGAACTACTTCTGCTGCATTAGTTATTGGAGAAGTTCCCTTATAGTAGATACCTACTCCCTTATCTCCAGCCCCGCTTGAATATACTGTGTTGAAGCTTCCAGAAGTAAGAGTTGAATCATCTGCATAGACAGCTATTCCTTTAGAACCCATAGATATACTTCCTGAATATCCTGAAATATCTATTGAACTGTTTTCAGCATAGATTCCTGTTCCGCTGTTTCCTACTGTTATATTTCCAGAAGTAAAAACAGAACTTCCTCCATCTAAAATCATTCCCACAGAGTTATTACTCATAACTATATTTGTTCCATTAAGATTTACTTTTCCAGTATTTTTTCCAACAACAGCAGTCATATTAGTTCCTGTATCTGTTATAGTTCCTCCAGTCAGATTGGCTGTTGAACTGTTTCCATCTACTAGTATTCCTATTCCGCTGCTGATAGTCATTGTCCCTGAATGATTAATTGTTGAAGCATCTTTTCCATAAAGTCCCATATATTCAGAGGTAATGTTTCCAGTATTAGTTAAAGTTCCCTGTTTAGCAAAACCTCCTATGCTGGAACCTGCTGCTGTTGAATTAAGAGTTCCAGAGTTGATAAACTCCCCTCCATTTTCTGCATAAACTCCTATAGAAGATGTTCCTTGAGCTAGGATAATTCCTGTATTAGTAACTTTTCCTCCTGTACCGCTGACAATCATTGCTACAGAATTATTTCCTGCTGCTGTCACTGTTCCAGAAGAATTTGATACTCCCCCTTTAAAGTAAGCTCCATATCCTCCAGCAGCATTAATATCTATATCTCCAGTATTAGTCACATTTGAATTTACAAAATATGCTCCTATTCCTTTAGCATTCAGAGTTATATCTCCACTGTTATTGAAAGAAGCCAGATTTGTTCCATACATTCCTATAGCTTCATCACTTCCAGGAGCCAATACTATGTCTGCTACATTTTTAACAGAATTTTCTCCATAGAAAACTCCTATTGGCCTCACTGGATCTCCTGCTCCGTCTAAAGCTGTTGATGTACTGTTGACAGTTATTATTCCAGTATCTGCAAAAGCTCCCTCTTTGTAGTAAGCCCCTATTCCTACTTTGCCATTAGTATTTGATGCAATATTAAAAGTAATATTTCCAACAGTACTTGAAGAAGTATTTCCTTCTAAATATGTACCAATTCCATTAGCACCTACTGTAATATTTCCTGTTGTTGAAGATATTGTAATATTATTTCCTTTAGCATAAACTCCAATAGGTATATCTCCATTGGCAAAACTTGTGGCAGTTACATTAATTGTTCCGCTTCCAAGTCTTATAGCTCCTGTATTTGTTCCAGCAGTTACAGCAGAAATTCCAATATTTGCTGCTCCAGTAACATTAATTGTTCCATTGTTCTGGAATTCAAAATTTCCATTATCAGTTGCATTATGAACTCCAATACTTCTTGTTCCAGTACCTATATAAGCTGCATTAATAGTTCCAGAATTAGTAAGAATAGAATTCTTACTGTATATTCCAATATTATTTGCTCCTACTGTTATTACAGCATTTGTATCATTTGCTGTATTTTTAGCATTTGATAAAAACATTGCAAATTTTCTGTCATTTTCAGTTGCTGAATCAGAAAGGGTAATATCAGAATCATTGTCCAGAATTATTTTTCCTCCAGCATTATCTTCAATATATATACCTATACCATTTTTACCACTTATACTCATGGCACCAAGACCTTGATTTATATCAACAGTTTTATTTGATGCTAAGGCTGCACTGCTTTGGGCATATATTCCTATTGGATGTGTATTTGAAGAAGTATCCCCATTTCCCTGTACAGTTACTTTATCTCCATCAGTTGAAACAGAAGCATCTGCTGTATAAATTCCTACTGCTCCACTTACAGCAGCTCCACTGTCTCCTACTAAAATGTTTCCAGTATTTACAACTTCTATTTTATCACTCAGTATACCGTAGGCTCCTGTTGATTTAAGTGTAATATCTGCATTATTTATTATTTTTCCATCACCTGTTCCATAGATTCCTGCCACTGTTTCAGCATTTCCAGTGTTTACAACTTCCATATTTAATTGATTTGTAAAAATATCAGTAGAAGTATTTCCATTAAATGCCATTCCCATAGCAGTAGTTCCTGTTCCAGCTGCTCCGTTGTACTCTACAGTAAGCTTGTCACCAGCAGATGTTGTTGTTATATTGGTATTTCCATCTAGTTGAAGAGCTACCCCTCCCTCTTTTATAGAGATTCCATAGTCTCCATCCATTGTTATATCAGAGTTTTCTGTATATACCCCTATACCATTTTTTCCAACAGAGATATCTTTATTTCCTGGAGTTCCAGTAGAATCTTTTAAAGTTATAGTTCCTCCATTTGTTGCTCCACTGCCATTTTTTACAACTATACCTTTTCCTTCATCTCCAAGATTGATAGTACCTTCATTTGTTACTTTTATATCTGCTTTAGCTGCTGTAGTTTCATTATTTTCTACATATATACCAATTCCATGAGTTCCTCCAACAGTTATATCTCCCTTGTTGACAACCTCTCCCCATGCTCCAGCTTCACCAGTATTTTTTCCGTATGAATCAGGGGCATTCATATTTGTTGCAAGAGATAGTATTCCTATACCAGAACTTAGAGAATCTGATGATGTTACTTCAATTTTTCCTCCAGCTTTATTCTCTATTTTACTTCCATTGACTCCATAGGCAGCAACACCTTTTCCTGCTGTCACCTTTCCGCCATTTTCTATATTGATATGTCCAAAGCTTGTATATACAGCTATTGCTTCATTTGTTCCTTTACTTATATCAACAGTTCCCTTAATAGTATATCCAGAATCAGTGTTAAGAGTGGCTGTATTATTTGATCCTAAATACAGTCCGTTTCCATTTAATGATGATACAGTGTACCCACTATCAAGTGTAACTTTTTCTTTTTCCATTGTTATATTATTAAAGCCATCTACTACACTTCCCAGTCCTGGTGTTGCAGAAGTATAATCTCTATTGACATTTGTTTCTATACTTAAATTTCCACCTTCAAGACTGCTGTTATACCAGTATCCATTATCAATAATAGCAGCAACCTGTGGTATATTCTTCAGACCATTTGTAGAGTGATTAAGATAATCTGAACCACCATCCCATACTGTAGTCACTCCTTTAAATACCCCAAGATTTACACCATTATCTGTAAGATTAATAGTGACATTTGACATTCCGTTATATGAAGTTGTTCCTGCAGTACTTCCTGCAAAGTCAGAAGAATCTCCATAGAATACAACTCCTTTTGACATATTAACTGTAGTTGCTCCCATAAATACAAGATTCCCTCTGTTTCCAGCTGCTGCTGAGGAATAAAAAGCAAGCTGTCCATCAGTATTATGATTGATAGTTCCACCATAGAAATTTACTGTACCTTTATTAAGAGCTATTAACGCTCCATTGCTTCCTGTATTAATAACACTGTTATTTCCTTGAATCTCTACTTTGCTTGTACTTCCACTTGCATAGGCACCCAATCCATTTACTTTTAAATTTCCTGTAACAGTTACTTCTGCTCCATCTCCTGTGTTTGCTCCATCATAGCTTACTGCAGCAGCTCCTGTATTTTCTCCATCTGCATGATCTAATATTATATCACCATCTACTTTTATTACAGATTTTGCCATTGTAGCAGCTCCTGGTACTGCAGTAGCTATAGGATTTGTTCCATTGTCCCATTTATATGTTCCATCTGCATAAGCTGCTGTTGAGCCAGCACCATGTATTGTTATATTTTTTGTATTTACCTTTCCGCCTTTATTTGTAATGGCAGCATAAGATTTTTTTCCACCCATTTCCAAATCCTGCATAAGATTAATTTCTGAACTATAGCCAAGAACATATTTCTGTCCAGGTGCTCCATCTGTTACTACCCCAGAAGTTATTATTGTTCCATCATTAGGTTTTATCACAGCAGGTCTTGGATTAAACCATACTCCCTCAGCATAGGCAATAACTGTTCCTTCTGCTCTTTTGCTGTCGTTGCTTTCTGTTTCCTGTCCATCAGTTATTTTAGTTGAAGGATTAATTGCAACAACACTTCCATTTTTAGCAACTACTGCTATATTATTTTTAGAGTATTCTCCAAATTCTACTTTATAATCACTGATCATCAAATCCTTAATAGGATCATTTACTAATTCTGTGTATCCTAATTGTGTTCCTGAAGGGACTCCTCCATAAGGATTTGTTGTTTTTGTTTCTAAATTTGTAGTAGCTGGGAAATATCCATTAGCTATTGTAAGTTCTTTTCTCTGTCCTGACTCAACATACAGTGCAACATTTCCACTGCTCTTATCGTTTTCCCCATCTGTATTTCCAGCTCCCAGCTGGGCACTTCCAATAGTTGTACTTCCATCAGACTCAAGTTTGCTGTATAGATGAACTCCCACTTTATAATCTAAAACAAGATTTCCTTGAAAAATTCCATTATTATCTGGTCTTTTTTCACTTTTTGCCAGATATATTCCAACATTTTCATCTGCATTCATATATACAGTTCCCAAATCAACAAGAGGAGCTTCATTAGGAGACATTGCAGAATTATATGCATATTTTGTTCTGTCAGATACATAATGATTCAGCCACAGTCCTACATTTCCACTTCCATTAAAGCTTAAAACTCCTTTTTTGACTCCATCACTGTTTTCTACTCTGAATCTTCCCGGTGTAGGATAGTATACCAGCAATCCTTCTGGATTTGCAACTGAACTGAATGGTTTATAAGTCCCATCTGACATTTGAGTTGACGCAGTATTGTAACCTGTCCAACGGCTGGAAGTCCATGGTTTCATATAGTAATATGCGTTTTTAGAAGTTTCTATAGACATATTCATAACTCCAAAGATTCCAGCTTTTCCCTGTACATTGTCTGTTTGAGGAAGAGCCCATTTTACATTTGCAGTTCTCTTGTCCAATGTTCCTGAAACTTCAAATTCTGGATATGCCTGTCCTGAAAATAGAGTGTTTTTATCTCCAGTTATACTTATATCTGTATTTCTAAATTCTATACCTGTTGCATAAGAAGCTGAATAATGCTGAAGCTCACTGCTTAATGTTGTAAGTCCCATCAATTCTATTGAAGAATTATCAAAAACTGTTACTCCATTATTTCTAAGAAGAACAACTCCAGATTCTGTTACTTTTTTTGCATCTCCTGCTACCTCTATTATAGTTCCAGGAGCACCATCTGCTCCCCCGATTTTAAAATCTATCTCTTTTAATATCAGAGGAGTAAGTCCTCTTCCAGTATTAGTTACTACCCATCTGTTTTTTTGATCTATCTCATCTTCAAAAATTGTACCTGCTGCAACATTAGGAGAATCTACATAACTTGCTGGTCCATTCATTACCTGTGTTCCATCAGTATATTTTATAGCTGTTGTTATAAAGTTTTCATTACTTTTTATATTTTTATATCCAGAATATCCTCCAGATGAATCTCTGTAGGCATATACTTTTCCTCTTCCGTCTCCTGTACTTGAAGTTCCCGGATTAGTATCTCCTGCTTCTATATTTACCCCATTTATCAAAGGAGCATTTGTATCAGTCTGTCTTCTTATTTTTCCACTTCCAAGATATGCCTGTGTCTGTGCCCATGTACTGACTCCTGCTGCTCCACTTGGAGCATAGATGATATCTGTATCAAAATAGTTTACTCCTTTATATCCCAGCCATGTTCCTCCTGGTGCTACATAAGCATCAAATGTTGGTGCATTTGGAGCTGATGGAGAAGATACACTTGGTGATGGAGGGATGATTGAAGGAGGTACCAAAGGATTTACTGAAATGGCTATACTGGGTGTAGCCAATCCCGGTATATTCAATGCTCCAGGTCCTGCAACATTAATAGCTCCAATAGATATATTTATATTAGGTTCATTTACAGATACTGTTATATCACCTGGCTGTACAGGCATAGTTGGTAAAACTATACTTGGAAGTATCACAGTGGGTGGTGCTACTGTTACACTCCCAATACTTATTGATGTCATAGAAGGTGATGTTACTGGAATAACTACTGGTGCTGCTGGTACAGAAAAAGCAACATTTGGAACATTTGCTTCTTCTATTACAGGGGATTTTACTACTGGTAATACAAAAAGTCTAGATTCATAATCATAGACATTGGTATTTTTATTATATTCTTCACCAAAATTTATCCAACCACTTGATTTATGTCCATTTAAGTGACTGTTATAAGTATGCTGAACTGCTCCGAGAAGAGTTCCCTGTTCACCTGCTGTTCCATTATTTAAAGCTTCATTGAATCTTTCTCTTATGCCGTCCATACGCGTGTTAGTTCTAGTACTTCCCTTCCAATCCTTGCCTACATTATGCACTCTTTTATAATCAGCAAGAATAGATGAGGCATAAGCTGTTTCAATGGGCTTTGCATAAAAATCAGCTTCTTTTAACAATAATTTTGAATTGATTGAAAGGTTTTTTAATAGTTTCTGATTTTCAGTCAGCTTTTTTTGTATTTCTTTTTTTTCAATTTGTATTTTATTTAATATTTCTATTTTGCTCTGCTGTAGATCCTTAATAGGCTCTTCTCCAAAAACTATTCCCCCTGATATCAAAAAAGATACCAAAAAAGAAAGAGAATAGCTTATTTTCCTCTTAAGAGATCTCTTTAGAGATTTTTCTACTTCTCTTTTTCTCATATAATCCTCCCCTGGATATTTTTAAATTTACTAGTTAACTCAGGTATTCTTTCTACTTACTCTTATTAAAATTTTTTCTTAAATTATTGCTATAAAAAATCATATAGTTCTTTAAAATTTATTTTTATATTCAATACATTTAAAGTTGTTTAAAGATATTTATTCATATAAAATATTATACCACACAAAATTTATTTTATAAAATGTTTTTTATATACAATTGTAGATGGATTAAGTTTCATTTTAAGATTTTTTTAATTTTTTAGAGCTTTTATATTAAAATAAAATTTTCAAAAAATTACTAAATTTTATACGTAATAAAAAAAAACCACTAAAGTTTAGTGGTCTTAAACATCTGTATTTTACTCAATATAAAAACCCATGAACGTTAGAATATTTTTTTCTAAAAATTACATGGATTTAAAAAACTTTATATTTAATCCTCTTTACAGAGATTTTTACGTTTTTTATCTACTACAGGAGGATAGGGAATTCCACTTTTTTCAAACAGCTCAAGCAGTCCTTCTGCCTGATTTTTAAACTTATACTGCATTTCTTCTTCATATATAGGTACTACTGTATAAAAGTTTATATCTTTATCTTTACTTACAGTTACCTTAGAGTCATCATCAATCAGAAGCATACAGTTAAATAGAACATCTTCAGCCACAGGTTCACCAGATGGCACTGTATGTCCAAATCCTAACCAAGTATTCTGTTCAATAGGAAGACGAGCCAATATTTTAAGCCATCTCAAAGGCCAGTACCAGATTTCCTCATCTGTATTTTGAAGATTCCAGTCTTTTGGAAGATTGATAATAAGTTCTGCTCTTTCAAGATTATATTTGGAAAGTTCTTTAGGTACATTCATTTTATGAGCACCCATTCCCATTGTTATTAAAGTATAATAATCACTTTCTTTTCTTGGTGGAATTATTGCTATGTCGACATGTATATCTGGAGATACAATCTCATGAAACACATTTGTAAAGTTTCCATATCTTTCAATTATATATTCCTCAAGAATATCTATTTCTTTTTCCTCATATACTTCTGGGTATTGCTTTTTCTGAACGACTTTTTTCTTTTTAAACATATCTGAAAACATTCTGCATCCCTCCCAATCAATTTAAATATAAATATAATTTTGATTATTGATTATATCATGAAGTTTTAAGCAATTCAATCATTATTTATTTTCCTAATTAAGTAAGATTTTATACATATACACGTTATTTTCTTTTTAATTGTTTTATCAAATTTTTTAATTTAATTAATAATGAATTTTCAGTATATTTTTTGAAATAATTTTCCAGAATAAAAAAAGCTGGATAAGAGAGAATGTGAAAAGGAAAGATTATTTGCAGAGAAATTCAGAATAGAAAATATAAAGACATTGGCAGATGGAATAAATAGAATCGAGGAGAGAATGACAAGAATAGAGGAACAGCTGATAAAACAATACAGAGATTAAAAAATAAAGAGTACTTTAAAAT
>NZ_JAWDXO010000010.1 GCF_032477075.1 Fusobacterium sp.
TTCTCTTTCCAGCTGTATTCTAGTTAAAAGATCACTTTTTGTTTCCTGAATATCTTCTGCTGTTATTCCTGCACTTAAAGATATTCCTCCAGTTATCATAAAAGTTATTAATAACGAAAATGAATAACTGACTTTTCTTTTTAAAAATTTTTTCAAAGATTTTTCAATTTTTTCTTTTCTCATAGGTATCCCCCCAAAATTTAAATGTTAGTAATTTTTTCTAGTATTATTAAGTATATATTTATACTTTGGTCCCTAGATACTATTTTTATAAATATTTTTATTTTAATCCACTCTTTTGTTGATTAGAAAATCTATTTTTGGCAATTTTCCTCCTTTTTTTAGCATACAAAAAAATCGTTTTTATTCTATATTTCAAAATTATAACAGCTTTAACGTACAATAAAATTCGTTTTATAAAAGAACAAAAAAGACCATTTCGAGGAAATTATACCATAAATTTGTTTTATAATAAATATATAATTTAAATCCAGTATTAATTTAATACATTTGAAGATATTAAAGTGATATTAATTTTTTATAAATTTAAAAAGACCAGTTTATTATTTCATAAACTGATCTTTAACTATTCAATCTTATTATTTTTACATATCTCTTGTTACAACTACATCTACACCTGTATTAAATATATTTTTTATAACTATATCTCCTTTTTTTACTGGCGATTTTAATTCAATATCTTTCAAGAGTTCCATACATTTAAAATTTAATCCTTTTGGAATAGAATCATTTGTTTTTACAGGAACTCTATTGTGTATTCCTCCAGTTATTTTTACTGTAGAAGTTATTACTCTTTTAGGAGCTGTAAGTTCTTCTTTTCCATACTTTTCTCCCCTTGGACAACTATTTCCAGACACTTCTAGAGTTTCTGTATCCACTGTAAGATGACATCCCAAAGGACAAACTATACATATCATATTTTTTTCCATTATTGCTCACCACCTGTTATTTCCACAGTCAATGTCTTCCCTTCTGTATTATCAAGTATTTTTTTAGGTATCATTATTTTTTCCATTTCTCCTGGAGCCATATGTTGCTTCTTTAGACTAACAAGGACTTTATTTTCATCTTTTATTTCAAGTTTTACATTTTTATATATGTTATTTACTCTCATAAATAATTCAAGAGCTTTATCAATATTTTCAGCTCTAAATTTTTGCGGAACAGTGTATACTATTCCCTTTCCATTTTTTATTTCTCTGTAGTCTCCATTTTTTGTTTCATTTTTTATATATTTTGCTGCCGCTTTTCCAGCTCTTCTGGCTTCTGCACTTACAAAATCTACTAAGTCATGTACATGAACAACATTTCCACAAGCAAATATTCCTTCTGCACTAGTTTCCATCATTTCATTTACTATAAGCCCATTTGTTCTTCTATCTATTTCTAGTCCAGTTTTTCTTGAAATATCATTTTCTGGAATAAGCCCTACTGAAAGAAGAAGTGTATCACATTCATATGTCATTTCAGTTCCAGGTATTGGTCTTCTATTCTCATCAACTTTTGCTATTATTACTTTTTCTAATCTTTTCTTTCCTATAATATCTACAACTGTATGGCTTAGATATAATGGAATATTATAATCATCTAAACATTGAACTATATTTCTAGTTAATCCTCCAGAAAAGGGCATAAGTTCAACTACTGCCTTAACTTCTGCTCCTTCTAATGTAAGCCTTCTAGCCATAATGAGCCCAATATCTCCAGAACCTAAAATAAGCACTTTCTTTCCTACCATATATCCTTCCATATTAATAAATCTTTGAGCTGCTCCTGCTGTAAATATTCCTGATGGTCTATCCCCTGGTATAGAAATAGCTCCTCTTGTTCTTTCTCTGCACCCCATTGCCAAAATAACAGCTTTAGCTTCTATTATCATATAACCATCTTTAGTATTAACTGCATGAATTTTTTTATCTTTTGTAAGATCTAATACCATTGTATCTAATTTATATTCAACATTCATTTCATAAAGTTTTTCTATAAATCTTTGGGCATATTCAGGACCTGTAAGCTCTTCTTTAAATTCATGCAATCCAAATCCATTATGAATACATTGCTGAAGTATTCCCCCAAGCTCTTTGTCTCTTTCTATAACTAATATGCTTTCTATTCCACTTTTTCTAGCTTCTACTGCCGCTGCAAGTCCTCCTGGACCTCCACCTATAATAACCAAATCATATTTCATATCTGCATTTCCTCCCTATTTTGTCTTTCCTGTCAGAATATATGCACCTTTTTTATCTAATACTATTTTATCAAGCTCTGTTTTAAGTTCTCTAGCTAGTATTTCCTGTACCCTTGGACCACAGAATCCTCCTTGACATCTTCCTGAACCAGGTCTGCATCTTTTTTTAATACCATCTACAGTTTTGGCTCCTACCATTCTATGAATTACATCTACTATTTCTCCTTCAGTAATGTTTTCACATCTACATATTATTCTTCCATATCTAGGGTCTTTAGCAATAACTATAGCTTTTTCTTCTGGAGACAATTCCATAAAATGTATTTGAGGTCTATTTTGCTTAAACACTTCTTTTTTTGTTACATTTTCTAATCTATTTAATACCTGTGAGGCTATATCCAATGCTATCGCTGGTGCTGATGACAATCCTGGAGATTTTGTTCCTGCTATATTGAAAAATCCTTCTGAATCTGAGGCCTCTCCGATTATGAAATCCCCTCTATCACTTTCTGCTCTAAGTCCTGCAAAATTTCTTATATTATCTCTAAAATTTATTTCAGGTATACTTTTTATAGATTGCTTTTTTATGTTATCCATTTCTACTATAGTGTTTGATACATCTTCCTTATCATCTATATCTAAAGCTGTAGGTCCAGTTATAAGATTTCCATGAATAGTTTGAGCTACCAGCACTCCTTTTCCTAAAGCTGTAGGGCATTGAAATATTACACTATTTATTAGAGTTCCTTGAACTTTATCTAAAAGAAAATATTCTCCTTTTCTTGGTATTATTTTAAATTTATCATTGCTTACCATTGCATTTAATTCATCAGCAAATACCCCTGAAGCATTAATAACAGTTCTTGTAAGTATTTCTCTATCCTCAAGTTTTACAAGATAACCATTTTTTAGTTTTTTGATATCCAAAACTTTACTGTCTGTCTGTATGTCAACACCATTTTCAGCAGCATTTTCCAGCAGTTTTATAGTAAATTCCCAAGGTCCTATTACACCTGCTGTTGGAGCATAAAGAGCTGCAACTACTTCTCTATTTATATTAGGTTCTCTTTTTAATATCTCTTCTTTCTCCAATATTTCGATTCCTGGAATCCCATTTTTGCTCCCTCTATCATATAAAACTTTTAAATGCTCTCTTTGTTCTTCTGAAAAAGCAAGAACAAAAGATCCACATCTTTTAAAAGGTGCATCGATTTCTTTACAAAGGTCATCAAACATAGCATTCCCTAATGCATTATACTTTGCCATAAGTGTGCCATTTTGTGCATCATATCCAGCATGAATGATAGCTGAATTCGCTTTAGTTGTTCCATTAGATACATCATGCTCTTTTTCTAAAACTATTACATCTAAGTTATATTTAGATAATTCACGAGCCACTGCTGCTCCCATTATTCCACTTCCTATTACAACAACATCTACCATTGTACCCTCCCATTTTTTAAGAAAAAAGGGGTCAAGCAAATAAGTAGGATTATTTCCCACTATATGCTTGACCCACTATCATCTCTAGTCAATATTTTCTTTTTTCTTAATTATCTCTCATTTTTAGAATTTTGTCAAGCTTTTTACTGTTCTTCTTCTTCCCATTTCATAGCTCTGCCTACAGCTTTCTTCCATCCCTTATATTTATTTTCTCTCTCATCATCTGGCATTTTACAAGTAAATTCCTCATCTAATATCCATTGTTTTTTAATTTCTTCTTTAGATTCCCATATACCTACTGCAAGCCCTGCAAGATAAGCAGCTCCTAATGCTGTTGTTTCAAGTATTACTGGCCTTCTCACAGATGTTCCTAATATTTCAGCTTGGAATTCCATCAAGAAATTATTAGCTGCAGCACCTCCATCTACTTTCAAATGATTCAATTTGATTCCTGAATCTTCCTGCATAGCTTCTATTACATCTCTTGTTTGATATGCTATTGATTCAAGTGTTGCTCTGATTATATGATTTTTATTTGCTCCACGAGTAAGGCCTAATATAGCTCCCCTTGCATACATATCCCAATATGGTGCTCCTAATCCAACGAATGCTGGAACTACATATACTCCACCATTATCTTTTACTTTTCTTGCAAAGTATTCTGTATCCTTTGACTCTCCTACAAGTTTCAATTCATCTCTTAACCATTGAACACTTGCTCCACCCATAAATATACTTCCTTCAAGAGCATATTCAACTTTTCCTCCAAATCCGATAGCAATAGTAGTTATAAGTCCATTATGACTTTTTACCATTTCTTCTCCTGTATTCATAAGAAGAAAACATCCTGTTCCGTATGTATTTTTTGAATCTCCCTTTTCAAAACAAGCTTGTCCAAACAGAGCTGACTGCTGATCTCCTGCTACCCCTGCAATTGGTATTCTGTGTCCTCCTGCTCCTCCAAGATTTGCATATCCAAATGTTCCACTGCTATCTTTTACTATTGGCAGCATTGATTCAGGAATTCCTAAAATATCAAGAAGTTTTTTATCCCATTTCAATTCTTTTATATTGTATATCATAGTTCTAGATGCATTTGTATAATCAGTAGCATGTACTTTTCCATTAGTAAGTTTCCATATAAGCCATGTATCTACTGTTCCGAATAAAAGATCTCCTTTTTCAGCCTTTTCTCTCGTACCCTCTACATTGTCAAGAATCCATTTAATTTTAGTACCAGAAAAATAAGCATCAAGTACAAGTCCAGTATTTTCCTTAATATACTCTTCCAGTCCTTCAATTTTTCTAAGATCATCACATATTTTAGCTGTTCTTCTGCATTGCCACACTATTGCATTATATACAGGTTTTCCAGTATTTTTATCCCAAACTATTGTAGTTTCTCTTTGATTCGTTATTCCAATACCAATTATGTCATGCTGTGATATTCCTTCTTTAGCTATTACTTCTGCAAGAGTTCCACTTTGGCTTGACCATATCTCCATTGGATCATGTTCTACCCATCCTTCTTTTGGATATATCTGAGTAAATTCTTTTTGTGCTACACCTACTATTTTTTGATCACTGTCAAATACAACTGCTCTTGAACTTGTTGTTCCTTGATCTAAAGCTACAATATATTTTTTTCCCATGAAATAACCTCCTATAAACTATATACCTAAACCAAATTACTTACATCTCAATTATATTATACAAGCTATGCATTTACCAACAAAAGCATCAAAAAATAATACTCCTATAACTGCACCAATTATTGGCCCTACAATTGGAACCCAAGCATATTGCCAATTTGAACCACCTTTACCTTTAATAGGTAGAAACGCATGAGCTACTCTAGGTCCAAAATCTCTTGCTGGATTAATAGCAAATCCTGTTGCTCCACCAGTTGCCATACCAATTACACAAATTAGCATTCCTACTAAAAAAGGTCCCATTCCTGACCCAACTTCATTGCTTCCATATCCTATTGCAAGAATTCCCACTACCAAAATAGTTGTTCCAACTATTTCTGTTACTAAATTCCAAGGTTTATTCTCAATGGCTGGTCCAGTTGCAAATACTCCTAATTTAGTTCCAGCATCTGGTTCATCATCCATAAGATCTTTATTAGTAAGATATGCCAGAGTAGCTCCTGCCATTGCTCCTAATAATTGAGCAATTATATATCCTGGTAAAAGATTAAAAGGTAATCTTCCACTAAGTGCAAGAGATATAGATAATGCTGGATTAAGATGGGCTCCACTTACCCAACCTGTAAGATATGCTGACATAGTTACAGCAAGTCCCCATCCAAAACAAGTTACCATCCATCCGCCACCTTTTCCAAAACTTTTTCTTAAACTAAGAGTCATATTGATTCCATTCCCTAAAAGCAGTAACGAAGCTGTTCCAATAAATTCTGCTAGATACATTGAACTTGGTGTCATAAAATCCTCCTTGTTGTTAACTTTATTTTTAAATAGAACTTGTAATAAAAAAAGCTTAAAATACTTACCCTTCTTTTTTAGAAAGATAATTATTTTAAGCTTCTCATTTCTCCAAGCTTTATTAACTTAATATAATGTTACTTCACTTTTAATACTTTGTCAACTACTTTTTTTCATTAAGTGCTATTTCAGTACTAACTTTCCCATAAATTCTTGTCTGTAGTAGATATTCCTTCTGCTCCTGCTTTTAAGGCATTAATTACATCTTCCTTTTCATCTATAAGCCCTCCTGCTATTATTGGAACATTCAAAATATTTTTTATTTTTTTTATTATTTTAGGCATTATCCCAGGTAAAATTTCTACAGCACTAGGTTTATTTTCACGAATATGGGCTATTGTATTTTTAAAAGAAAAAGAATCAAGTACAAAAAATCTCTGTATAACAGGAATTTCATTTTTATTTGCAAGACTCACAACATTATGTTTAGTAGTTATTATCCCATCCAACCCTGTATTCTTTATTATATATTCCACTCCATATGCTGAACTTGACAGACCTTCAATCATATCTACATGAACAAAAACTATTTTGCCTACTTTTTTTAATTCTGCAACTATATCTGCTACATTAAGAAGGTTTGATATTATAACAAAAACTATTTCACTACTGCTATTTTTAGCTTCTTCTAAATATATATCATTTTTAACTGCTGGAATAACAGGATTCCTCTCTAAAACTTCTCTGATTTTCATCTCAATCACCTAATTTCTCTTTTATTTAAAATAATACTATATTAATAAGAATTTGACAATAAAAAATATTATATTTTAATATTTAAAATAAAAAATATTATTTTAATACATATTTTTACTAGAAATTATTATATTCACATACAAGTAAAAAATTTTTTTTCTTTTCTGAACTTATAAAATATTATTTATTCAAACATAATGTAATACCTATGGTATAATAAATAATGATATTTAAAGGAGTAGAAAATGGAAAAATTAGAACTCTATATAAAAAAGCTTGAAAAAATAGAAAAAAATTGCTACTTATGCAGAAGTAAAATATGTGGTGTCTGCCCTAATAATAAAAATAAAAAATATTTTAAAAAAGAAATAGAAAAAATAACTGGAACTGAGAAAAAAGAAAATTTTATAAAAAAAATTTATAAATATATAAAGAATTAAAAAAAGACTCTCCATAGTCAGAGAGTCTTAAATTTTTCAATCAGAATTATTTGTCTAATTCATTCCATTGTTCTTGTCCTTCTTTATATAAATCTCCTCCATAGATATCGTTAATAACTATAGCTGGAAAATCCACAACTTCTAATCTTCTTAATGCTTCTGCTCCTAAGTCTTCATAAGTAACAATTTCAGCTTTTTTAATAGATTTTGCTATGAGAGCTGCTGCTCCTCCCACTGCTGCAAAATATACAGCTTTTTCAGAAACAATAGCTTTTTTAACTTCTTCAGATCTAGCTCCTTTTCCTATCATTCCTTTTAATCCTTCTTTTATAAGTCTAGGTGCATAAGCATCCATTCTGTAACTTGTAGTTGGTCCTGCACTCCCAATTGGTTTTCCTGGTTTGGCAGGTGTAGGTCCTACATAATATATTATTTGTCCCTTTACATCTATTGGAAGTTCTTTTCCTTCTTCAAGTAATTTTACAAGTCTAGCATGAGCTGCATCTCTTGCTGTATATATAACTCCAGTAATTTTTACTGTATCTCCAGCATTTAATTTTACTATATCCTCTTCTTTTAATGGTGTAGTGATTTTATATTCCATTATCAATCCCTCCTAAAACTTATATTTATTGTTATTCAGCTTAAACTTAAAATTATAGCTCTACTTCCTTATGTCTAGCTGCGTGGCAGTTAAGATTAATAGCAACTGGAAGAGCTGCTATATGACATGGATAAGTTTCAACTTTAACTGCTAAAGCTGTAGTTCTTCCTCCTAATCCTAGTGGTCCAACTCCAGTTTTATTTATAAGTTCTAGTAATTCTTCTTCTAATTTAGCATTGATAGGACTGCTGCTCTTATCATTAATATCTCTCAATACAGCTTTTTTAGCAAGAATTGCTGATTTTTCGAAATTTCCTCCTATTCCTACTCCCACTATTATAGGTGGACATGGATTTCCACCAGCATTTTTAATAGTTTCAATAACTAATTTTTTGATTCCTTCTATTCCATCAGATGGTTTAAGCATTTTTAAAACACTCATATTTTCAGAGCCTCCACCTTTAGGAGCTACAATTATTTTAACTTTATCAGATCCAGGGATAAGAGTAGTATGAATAATAGCAGGTGTATTATCTTTAGTATTTACTCTGTCTAAAGGATCTTTTACAACTGATTTTCTTAAATATCCTTTTTCATATCCTCTTCTTATTCCCTCATTAATAGCTTCATAGATGTCTCCAGAAATCTTTACTTCAGTTCCTATTTCTAAGAATACTACTACAATTCCTGTATCTTGACACATAGGAACTTGTTCATTTGCTGCTATTTCATCATTTTCAATAATTTGACCAAGAATATTTTTTCCAACCTCTGATTCTTCTTTAGCATAAGCTTCTTTAATTTTGTCTAAAACTTCTTTCCCAATAAAGTAGTTTCCTTCTATACACATTCTTTCTACTTCATCAGTTACTTTTCTTAAATCTAGTTCTTTCATCATCTATCACCCTTCCTTGAGTATTTTAAAAGGTACAACTTTATGTTTCTATAATAAGATAATACCACATATTATCCAATTATTGAATAGTCTTTGTGATAGAAATTTAAAATGTTAACTTCTCTTTAAATATATTTTATAAATATTAAATATAACTTTTATTTAAGTTTATTTAGAAGCTTCTCCTACAGCTTTTTTTATTCTTTCAGCCAATCCTGTTATTTTTTTCTTTGGTACACTGCATACTGCAATCCTTATCCCTTCATCTAGTACAACTGTATATATATTCTCTCTCTCTAGTATCTCAGCAACTTTATCTGTCAAATTTCCTGTAGGTATTGTCAGAAAAAATCCAGTTTTATAAGGCAAAAGTTTTAAATTACACTCTTCTGCTTCTTTTAAAAAAATATCTGCTCTTTCCTTTATAAGTAATCTATATGTTTCTCTTTCTTTTTTTAGAAGCTTATATTTTTCTTTATTGAGTATAATGTCACTAAACATTTTCATACCTCCTCTAGAGATATTTGACCATGTTGAACGACAAGAATATGAATTAGCTTTTTCAAATTCATCTATAACCTTCTTATCCACTGAAAGAGCTAACTGAGCTCCTACTCTTAATCCATAACTAGTTAATGATTTAGAAATACTGAAAGCAAATATAACAAGAATTTTTGATGGAAGATTTTTAAAAAGTTCTCTATATTCTTTTTTTTCTTCTTCATTTCTATCATCAAAATCTATATATGCTATATCATTTATTAAAATTATATTGGCTTTTTCTGTGGCTTTTTTAAATATCTCCAGAACTTTTTTCCATTCATCAATAGTTAGTTTATATCCAGTTGGATTTTGGCATGGATCATTTATGATAACTACTACATTATCTTGCTTTTCTGCAAGCTGAAATACTTTTTCAGAAAAATTATTGAGATCAAATTCACCATTTTCGTCAAAAATTGTATAATATTCACAATTTCCTTTTCTTTCAGAAGCCATAAGGATATATGGGCTCCATAACCATTTTGGAATAAGAAGTGTATCTCCTTCATTAAGATAATTTTTTACACTATTACTCACTGCTCCAGTTCCACCAGGAGTTCCTATTACTTCCATATAATGATTTTTAAACTCTTCAGCATAATTATCACCAAGAATAGCTTTTTTCACACTTTCTTTATACTCAGGGCTTCCTGTAAACGCTGAAGCATAACCTGCTATTTCTTCAGGTGGCAGCTCTTTATATGTTTCTGTCACTGATTTTAATACAACTAATTTCCCATTTTCATCATAAAGTGATCCTATTGTTGCATTTACTACTTTTTCATCTCCATACTTTTCAGCTGCTTCTTTAGCTTTTTTAGCTACACTAAATACCTTATCTACTAAGTTTCTCTTCTCCATTCCTTTTGCTAACATAAATTTTCCTCCTATACTGCTTATTTAAAATATTACCACCCAATTATTCTATTAGAATCCAGTGATTTTAATTCCAAGTTTATCATTTCTGTTCCTTTTAACATTGCTCTTCTCACAATAGTTGCCTCATCTAACACATATTTTTCATTTTCACTTATAGGGAATCTATGATATCCTCCTCTTACATGTGTTATTGGATAGAATCTCATCCATACTGCCTCATCAGTATACCTTATTCTTTCACTATTTCTAGCCATTATTCTGCCATCTTTTTTATCTTTTAAAACATATGACAAATCATATTCTGCATATGTCGTTTTTATATATTTTTCATATTTATAGAATATTTCAACTTCATATTCTTCATCTACTGGCACATATTTTACTCTTTCCACAGCTTTTTCATTTACCATTTCAGTAGTAACCACTTTTTTCATTACTCTTCTTATTCTAGTTTCGAAATAACTGTCTATTCCACTTATTACATTTACTGAAGGGGGCAAATAATAAAAATTATTTAATGATATATCTAAATCTACATTGGCTTTACTTTTATCATTTACTGTAAAAAGAGGGTAAATTCCTATATTGCTGATTGTATACTTTTTAAAATCATCACTAAAATTTTTTCTTCCAGTTAATGTATTTACTGTTAAATTAAATCTTACTCTTGCATTTTCCATGCTTTCTGAATACTTTTTAGCTATATCTTTTCTATTGTCTATATCATATTTCTGGGCTTCTGAATAAAATCCAAATTTTCTAAGTTTATCTTCTATAGTTTCAGCTTTAAATTCATTTCCCAGTTTAAAAAAACTTTCTGCACTTTCTTGTTTTACTTTATTCCTTTCTGCTGGTGGTGGAGTTATAACAGCTATTGAATTTCGACTTTCTTCTGGTAAAGAATAATATATTTCCTGTACTCTTAAAAGATTTAAAAGGGCTTTTGTATATCCTACAAGATCTCTGTTTCTCGTCATGTCAAGTTTATCATAATATTCTTTTTCTCCCATTGGATATATTAGCTCAAAAGCATCAAGAGTTCTTCTATCTCCAGTATTAGTTTTTAATATATCTGCTAAATTATATAAGGATTTTGTATATTCACCTTTATCTGCTTCTTTAAATGCTTCTCTTACTTTAAAATATGTACATCCTGTAAAAAGAATTGTGATTATAACCAGATGTATAAGTTTTTTCTTCATTTGTATCCCCCTCACATTAGAAATTATTATACCATTTTTCCCATAAAATAAAACTATTTTTTTATTTTTTTCTCTTGTATTTTTTTTATCATCTTTAATTGGCATATAGTAGGCATTATTTTATTAAAAAAATATAATATTTTATTTATTTTTCCTGGTATAGAAACCCTTTTTTTCCTTAAATAATCAGAATAACACTTTTCTGCTACCTCTTCTGGAGTTGTAACATAAAATTTTGCCATTCCCTTAAGATCTTTATTTACTCCTTTAAAATTTGTAAGGGTAGGACCTGGACACAATAACATCATCTTTGTTTTGCCATCTTCTCCCATTAGTCCAAAGGTAAAACTATTTACAAAAGATTTTGTAGCATAATATCCAGTCATTAATGGTCCACCATATTGAAATCCAGCAGTTGAAGATATATTTATTATGCCATCTGCTTTATTATAAAAATATTTTGTAAATTTAATAAGTGAAATAATATTTATATCTACCATCTTTTTTTCATCTTCATAAGTTATATCTTCAAAATAACCTATTTCTCCAATACCTGCTCCATTTATTAAAAGATTTATACCTTGTTCTTCTATTTCTTTAAAAAATTTATCTATATTTTTTTCATTTTCTAAATCCACAGAATATATATTTAGTTTTTCTTTATATTTTTTCTTTAATTCTCTAAGAATATCTTGGTTTCTCCCTACAGCTAGTATTTCCCACCCATTTATATAAAATATATCAATTAAGGCTTTTCCTATTCCTCCTGTTGCACCAGTTATTAATACTCTCATAATTTTTCCCCTTCTTGTAATAATTGTATATAATAATTATACCTTAATTTTTCTCTGATTTATATATCTAAAATTACATATTTAATATATTGAAATAATTACAGTATCTCTCCAAGTAATAAAAAAAGAGAAGACAACAAAATAAAGTTTCTTAAAAACCTTACTTTTATTATCTTTCTCTCATGGATTTTTATGTTGTTTATATATTAATTTTCAATGTTTTATATTCTTCTAAAATCATTGTAACTGAACTATAAGACATTGTAATTATTTTTTAACTAAAATTTATCTCTTGAAATTATAAATTCAACTCTTCTATTTTTTGCTCTCCCAGTTTCAGTTTGATTAGAAGCAATAGGATTTTGCTTTCCATATCCCTCAATAGAAATATTAGAGAGTTTTACTCCTCTATCAGCAAGATAATCTTTTATAGCATCTGCTCTCTTTACAGAAAGTTCAAGATTATATCCTTCACTTCCTATAAAATCAGTATATCCATCTATTTTAATTCTGATATCTGGATTCTCTTCTAATGCTTTTGCTAATGCGTTTAGACTTCCCTTAACTTTATTTTTTACTTCATATTTATTGAAATCAAAAAGTACAAGTTCAGGCATAGAAAGAACTAAGTTGTTTCCTTCTCTTCTGATTGTAACACCTTTTTCGTTAAATACTATAATTTCTTCAAGAGTTTTTTTAGAAACATCTATATCTTCCATTACAAATTCATTCTCAGTTTCTTCAATAACAAGTTCTTTCAAAGGTTGTTTATCTACAGAAGAACATCCAGTCAGAATAATAATAAATGAAATTGATAATACAAATAATACTTTTTTCATTTTTCCTCCTTAAAATTATTTTAGAAAATAACAAACATCACATTTTCACTAGGAACCTGTTCATTTCTGCTTTTATTTGGACTTTTTACCATCCATTCAAAAAGATATTTTGCATGAGGTTCTGTAGTTCTTACACATTTTCTAGTCCCTGTAAATGTTCCTAAAGTTTTTTCTTTCTGCCTCATAAAAAATTCTCTATTAGCATCTTCCTCATAATTTATAGGTGTTCCATGAAGATATCCTCCACCAGAAAATCTAATAGCATATCTTGCATACCCTTGTTTTTCTCCTACTTCACTATTATATGGCATTATATATTTTGCCATTGGAGCTACAAAAAATCCTTTTGGAGTTTCAAATCCTAATTCACTTTCTATTCCTGTTTTGCTATATACATATGATACTATTTCCCATTTTTCATCTTCATTTTTTTCAAAAATTATAAGATTTTGATTTTCTATATCTATAGCTATAACCTTTCTAAAATCTTTGTCTATTTTAGGATTTCTAGATATTCTTCTATTTTCAACAACTAAAGGTTCCTTTATTGAAGCAACATGTACTTTTGAAGTTTTATCTCCCTGTTCTACAATGGAAAGTATTGATCTATCTGGAACAAATATTCTCTCTTTTCCATGCCAACCAACTATATTTTGGTCAAGAGAAGTTCCATATTTATCTTTTTCTCTTTTGAAGTCTACATTATTAGGATTAGGTACATAAGAATTTGTGCTGACTATTTCTCTTCCCTCTTCCATCTCTTTTGTAATAAAATTCTCAAGCTCATTTATTTTATCTAAAGCTTTTTCAAATCTAAACATTCTTTTTCTTACAACCATAGAAGAAATATATCCTGTTTCTCCATTATTAGTTTCTACTTTATACCAATAATTTCCATAATCATATATTTTTTCTAAAGCTTTCAATTTAGCATCATAATTAAACTTTTTTATAATTTTACCTTTTGTACTTGGCAGATCTCTTAAATTTGCTGTTCTTGTTCTTACAAAAACATAGTCCAAAACTTTTGGATGACCTCCATTATATTTTTCATTTAAAATAATGTTCTCTGGCATCTCATTGTCATATATTGCAACTGTAGTCCAACTGGCATCTCCTTCAAAGGAAAAAGCTGCAGTTCCAATCATAAATAATGAAATCAACGCTGTTTTTAAAAGTCTCATTTTCTCCCTCACTCTTTTCATTATTCTCTCGTAAATTAAAGAGAGCCCTGAATGATATTTTAACATTAAATCACAAGTGATTCAAGCAAATTTTCATTCAGAGCTTCTTAAATCTTAAAACTGTTTTATTTTATTTCTTAACCATCCCTCTTTGAACCATTTCTTTTACTATATAAGTTGCAACATCATCAGCATATTTTCCTGGACCAAATCCAGCATCATATCCTAACTCTTTTGCTAATTCATTAGTAATTCTAGCTCCTCCAGCTATTAAGATAACTTTATCTCTTAGCCCTTCAGCTTCTAGCAGTTCAACCAAGTTAGTTAAGTTATGAATATGAACATCTTTTTGAGTTACAGTTTGTGATACTATCAAAGCATCAGCTTTTAATTCAATAGCTTTTTGTATAAATTCTTCATTTGTAACCTGACTTCCAAGATTGTAAGCTTCTACTCCTTTATATCTTTCAAGTCCATAATGTCCTGCATATCCTTTCATATTCATGATAGCATCAATTCCTACTGTATGAGCATCTGTTCCAGTACTTGCTCCTATCATCACTACATTTCTTCCAATATTCTCAACAATATATTCCTCACATTCATGCATATCCATTGTATCTATTTCTAAAGCTTGTACTTTTATATTAGTATAGTCTACATTATATGATGTAGCTCCATATACTACATAAAATGAAAATTCTTTATCTAATGCTTCTGAAAAAGAAACAGCTGGATCTATGAATCCCATTTTTTTAGCTAATTGTATAGCAGCTTCCACACCTTTTTCATTATTAGGTACTGGAAGAGTAAAGCTCATTTGAACCTTACCATCATTCATTGTATCTCCATATGGTCTTAACTGTGTAAGATCAAGTGTTTTATCAAATTCTTTTTTATCAGTAGAATATAAACCTCCAGACATTATCTATTACCTCCAAGCATTAATTCTATAAATGGATTAAAGTAACTAGAATCTTTTTCAAATACTCCAGCTAGTCCCTTTCCTCCATCTAATGGTCTTTTTATACCAGCAAAAATTCCACCTTCAAGAGTCTTGAATATTCCAATTCCTTCTATAGTTTTTAATAGTTCAGCAGCTTTTTCAAGAACCTCTTTAGCCCTATTTACCATTATACCATCTTTTTTGAATTCAATATCATTACCAAAATCTTCCATGTTATTAAATATATACTTAGCATTTTCTATAGAAAGCGCCCTATCTGACATAAATGGAGTATGAATAGCTTCTGTAAGCATTCCTAATAAATGTACTTTTTGATTAGTCATGATAGTTACCATATTGAATAAAGCATCTTGTACGTGTCCTTTAAAAATATTTCCTGTCATAAATTTTGTAGGTGGCATATATTTCAATGGTGCTTTAGGGAATATTTCTCTAGCCATTTGAGCTTGAGCTAGTTCAAGTAAAAATCCATTTTTAGTATCTGGATGTATTTCAAATGCATGTCCTAATCCCATTTGCTCTTCTGGCAATCCAGCAACTAGTGCAAACTGTTCATTAATAAATTGAGAAGCTAAAACTGTATGAGCTTCTTCAATAGCATCAGCTGTAGTTAAATAGTTATCTTCTCCTGTATTAATTATAACTCCAGCAAATCCATTGATAACTCTTGAGAAGAATTGGTCTACTAGAGTTCTTTTCATATTGATGTCTCTAAATAAAATTCCGTACAATGCATCATTCAGCATCATATCCAATCTTTCAAGTGCTCCCATTGCAGCTATTTCAGGCATACAAAGCCCTGAACAATAGTTACAAAGTCTTATGTATCTTTTTAATTCTACTCCAACTTCATCAAGAGCTTTTCTCATGATTCTAAAGTTTTCTTGAGTAGCCATTGTTCCTCCGAATCCTTCAGTTGTAGCTCCATATGGAACATAATCTAATAGAGATTGTCCAGTAGTTCTGATAACTGCTATAACATCTGCACCTTGTCTAGCAGCAGCTACAGCTTGTGTAACGTCTTCATAGATATTTCCAGTAGCAACTATTACATAAATGTAAGGACCTTTTTTATCTCCATATACATTTAAGTATTCTTCTCTTTTTGCTCTGTTAGATCTTATTCTTTCTACATTAGATTCTGCAATTTCTTTAAGAGCTAATTTAATTTCAAAGTCATCATGCCATTTCATTTTTGTTATATCTAATTCTTTTCTAGCTACTCTTTCAGCTATTTCTTGTGGTTTTAATCCAGTTTCAAGTATTGCATTACCTAAATATTTGGCAACTCCTAAAGAAATGTTCCCATTTTCTTTGACAAAATCTACCACCACATTTGGCAATGGTACTTCAAATTCATCAATACCATCTATTCCTAATAATCTGCATATTGTTCTTTCAACAGTAACAGTACTGTGGGCATCAACAAACATTTGTGCGTCAGCAGCAATTTTTTTAGCTGACTTACGAGCTTCATCTACTAAATTCCAATTAAGATTTAGTTTGCTATTCATCTCTTTTAATCCTCCTTAATATACTCTTCAAGTATTATTTTTGTAAATCTTTTATCTATTCCTATTAATTTTGCTATATTCAAAGCATCTTTAGGTACTTCCGCCTTGTCCGCCTTTTCAAGTCTGAAGTCCATATACTCTTGAATAAGTTCCATAGAATTTTTACTCAATTCTATTTTTCTTCTTAAATTTTCAAAATCTACATTTTTTAACCCTACTACTTGATAGTGATTCATATTATCTCTTACAATTCCATCAAAATGTGTGGTCATAAGTGATATGGTAGGTCTATCATTTAAATATTTAGCCAAAGCTTCTACGAACTTTTGTCCCTCTTTTGGATTAGTTCCTCTAGCAAACTCATCAAAAACTACAAAGCCTGTTCCTAAATCTAAAAATATATTTACTTCTTTAAGCTTCATTATTTCAGCTCCAAAAGTACTTAATCCTTTAGAGATATCTTGCATGTCATCTGATATAAAAAATACGAAATCTACAAGTGGAAATTTTGCTTTCTCAGCAATAACAAAGAACCCCATATGAAAAAGTAAAAGATTTTCTGTTATTGATTTTAATGCGACACTCTTACCTCCCATATTTGCTCCTGTTATTATAGTAACTCCTGACTTTAATTTCACATCAATTGGAGTAAAAGTTTTGCTTTTAGCTTCTAACAATTCTCTTACTTCTATATTTACCAGTCCAGTAACATCTATTTCATTATCCATAGATATTTCAGGCCTGATACCTCCATAAGTTTTTGCAAATCTGACTTTAGCCATTAAAAAATCTAGATTCCCTATTTTATCTATATTTTTTAAAAATCCCTCTGCTTTTTTTAATAAGATAGATGTAAGCTGTCTTCTCACTTCCAGCTCTTCTCTTTCTTCTTCTACAAGTATCTCTAATCTCTCTTCTTTTAGTTGTGATACTTCTTCAAAACTTTTTGCAGCAAATATTTTTTTTTCTACATCTTTTTTCTTATTTCTCACCATTTTAAGTGCAGGTGAATAACTGTCATAAACATAAAAAGTAGGTAATCTATCTTTATCTGGATCTAGAGCGTCAATCATCTCTTTCATGCTTTCCAGATCAAAGTTCTTTAATTCTTCTGGCAATTTTTTTAACAAAAGATTTAATTCTTCCATTAAAAGAGCCTGTACTTTTATTTCAAAAAGATCTATATCATCTAATATATTTTCCTTTAAACAGTTATTTATAACCGCTTTGATATCTTTTAATCTATGTATTATTCCTTCAATATCTCTTATCAGATTTTTATTTTCTTCAGAAAAATTTATAAAAACTTCCATTTTTATAAATTCTTCTTCAAGAAGTTGTTCCTCTCCTTTTAAATAATTTTTAAGTTTTTTCAACTTAGTTTTACCATAAGGAGAAAGAGTTTCAGTTCTTGTTAAAAGTTTTCTAAATCCTAATCTCTCAAGACTTTTGTCATCTATAAATCTCATTACGCTCACCTACTACATCTATGACTTTATATTTTATTTTTTCTTCTAAAAACTTCTTAAATTTGTCCTTTGGAAATTCATATCCAAGAGGAGAACGTGGATTACATGTTACAAAAAGAAGATTTATAGTATTCATGACCTTTAGTTCCACACCACTGGCCTCTAATTTCTTTTGAGTTAGAAAATCTATAAAAATTTTTGTTCCATCTTTTGCTATCAATTTTATATTTTTAAAATTACCTCTATTTTTGATCAGAATCTCAATGAATTTCTTCGTAATAGCTCCCCTAACGGCTATTACCTGTATTCTATCATTAAAGTAATTCTTTATCTCATCATTTGACTCAAGAGGACCCATGCCTTCCAGAGTCTTTACTTCACCATCATTATATATTATTCCAACTCTAGCATTTTGAAAAATTTCATTAATTTTATCCTTTAACTCTTTATCTTCCAAGCTAGGCAAAGTAAGAAGTGACACAGTATTAGCAGTTTCTTCAATAACTTTTCCCATATCGAGAGATAATGCTGCACCAGTTGCTAATATAGTAGCTTCTGTCACATCACCTACCGCACTTCCTTTTCTGCTTAAAGCTCCATCAACCAAAGACAAATCACTTCCAAAGTTTTCCATTATGTCTAAAATTTTTTTAATTTGAGTATTATAAGAAGGACCTGCTATGTCTACATGACCTGCTGAAATTGCTCTCATTATTACAATATTCCCCATAGGGGTTGAGAAATCTGTGGTATATAAGATTTCTCTTGTAATATCACAGTTTCTCAAACAATCTCTTGCAGTAGCTATTAATGTTCCTGGAAAAACATATATTCTGGGTTTATGAGTATTAGTCACAACATCTGTATCTTCTCCATCTCTTCCAATAGAAGTAAGCCCTACTACTTTTTTTGTACCTATATCTTCTATCAATTGATTAAGAACAGTTGTTTTTCCTACATTTTTTTCCATTCCTATTATTGACACCCTTTTATAATCTTTTAGTAGATCATAAGTATCCATCATATCATTACCTCATATAATCAATTATTTTTCATTTCTTTTATGTCTGTCAAGTTCCTTTGGTTCTATTGCCATAGCTCCACCACTAAGAAGTTTTGATACTCCAGTATTTGTTTTATCAGCTTTACAATCTTCACATTGACATTCATCATGATATTCCACTGGCTCAGTATAAGTAGTAATAACTCCTTCAAAATTTCTTAATACAACTTTATGTGGAGCTTGAGAAATTACATATTGAGGCATTACTGGAGTTTTTCCTCCACCACCAGGTGCATCAACTACAAATGTAGGTACAGCATATCCTGATGTATGTCCTCTTAATCCTTCAATAATTTCAATTCCTTTAGAAACTGGAGTTCTGAAATGCTCTAACCCCATTGAAAGGTCACATTGATAAATGTAATAAGGTCTTACTCTCATTTTTACTAGATCATGAACTAATCTCTTCATTACATGCACACAATCATTTATTCCTCTTAAAAGAACTGATTGATTCCCTAATGGAATTCCAGCATTAGCTAATAATTCACAAGCTTTTTTAGATTCTGGTGTTACTTCTTTTGGATGATTGAAATGTGTATTTAACCAAATTGGATGATACTTTTTCAACATTTCAACTAATTCAGGAGTTATTCTTTGAGGAAGAACAACTGGAGTTCTTGATCCAATTCTTACTATTTCAACATGAGGGATAGCTCTCAATTTGCTGATAATATATTCTAAAGTTTCGTCAGAAACTAGTAAAGCATCTCCTCCTGATAGTAAGACATCCCTTACTTGTGGAGTCTTAGCTATATATTCAATAGCTTTATCTATTCTATCCATAGGCATTGCATCATCACTTGCCCCAGCGAATCTTCTACGAGTGCAGTGTCTGCAATACATTGAACACATATCAGTTATTAATAAAAGTACTCTGTCTGGATATCTGTGAGTTAATCCAGGAACTGGAGAATCTTCATCTTCATGTAATGGATCTAAAAGATCAGCTTCAGCTTGATGAATCTCTTTTATTGAAGGAATAGCCTGTTTTCTAACTGGACAGTTAGGATCATTATTATCTATCAATGAAAAATAATATGGAGTAACAGCCATTCTTAAAGTTTCAAGAGTTTTCTTAACTCCTTCTTCTTCCTCTGCACTTAAAGTTATATATTTTTTAAGGTCTTCTAAACTCTCTATTCTATTTTTTACTTGCCAATGCCAGTCATTCCATTGCTCATCTGTTACATTTGGAAAAAATTTGGCTCTAGTGTTAACTGTGTTCATTTTATCATCTCCTCTAAATTTTAATTTCATGTCTTAGTTTTAAATTATTTTTTAAGGCAAAAAGATTAAACATATAATTCGTTAAATATTTCTCTCAATACAGCGCTTTCTCTCAATTCTTCTAAAGTAATTGCAGCGTGGTCTTTAGTATATCCATTTCCTACTATCATAGTAACATCTTTTCCTACACCTTCAGCTCCTAGAGCAGCTTTAGTGAATGAAGTTGCCATAGAGAAGAAATAAGCTATTCCTAAATCTTTAACTGGTAAAATTGTTGACATTTCTGTATTTTGTACATTTACACAGTTAATAGCAATATCTACTTCCTTACCATCATTAGCAGCTAACACAGCATTTAATACTTCAATTGGTTTTGTTGCATCAGCAATAACTATTTTTATTTTATCACTTACTCTAGCTAATAGAGCAGCTTCTTTTTCATTTCTTACTAATCCAATTACTGTTCCAGTAGGTCCCACTCTTTTTACTGCTTCATATGCACAAAGCATTCCTGATTTTCCAGCTGATCCAAGAATAACAACTGATTGACAAGGTCTAGCTAATTTAGCTACTTGTGCTGGTGCTCCAGCTACATCTAGAGCAGCAAGTGCTAAAGTTTCAGGCATATCATCAGGTAATACTGCATAGATTCCACTTTCAAAAAGTATTGCTTTACCTTTAATTTCTACTCTATCAATGTCTGGTTTTACATCGACAATTTCATCTATCCTTAATGGAGTAAGAGACAAAGAAACTAAAGTAGCTATTTTATCTCCAACCTTAAGATCAGTTTTCCCAATCAGATCATCTCCAATTTTTTCAATTGTTCCAATAAGCATTCCTCCTGATCCAGTTACAGGATTTTGCATTTTTCCTCTTTCACCAACAATTTCTTTTATTTTAGCTTTAATTTTTTCTACATCATGTCCAGCTTCTTCTTCAATTTGAGTGAATGAAGCTGAATCAACATTTAGTGCTATTACATCTATTAATATTTCATTTGAATATATATTCATATCATTATTTATTTTTAAAGCTGGTTGTGGTAAAACTCCTTGTGGTTCAATAACTCTATGTGTTCCATATTTGCATCCTTTTTTCATTTAAAATCTCCTCCTTAAATTATATTTTAGCTCCTAATATTCAAGTTAAATTATTTTTTTAATCCTAAAATTTTTCTAGCCTCATCAGGAGTAGCAACTTCTCTTCCTAATTCTTTAGCCAATCTTACAACTTTTTCTACAAGTTCTCCATTTGATTTAGCAAGTACACCTTTCTCAATGTATACATTATCTTCAAATCCAACTCTCACATGTCCTCCCATAGCAATTGCCATTGCTGCCATTGGAAATTCATGTCTTCCTATTCCAGCTACTGTCCATGTAGAGCCTTCTGGAATACTTTCACTGATAAATACAAGATCTCTTGCACTTGCTGCCATTTGAACTCCTAAAACAAAGTCAAAATGCATAGGTTTTTTGATAAATCCTTGTTTTGCATATTTTATAGCATAATCTACCATTCCTTTGTCAAAAACTTCAATTTCAGGTTTCACTCCTCTTTCAATCATTATTTTTCCAAAGTTTTTAATAGTATTTTCAGTATTAGTGAAAACTTCATCTCCACCAAAATTACAAGTTCCGCAATCTAAAGTTGCCATTTCAGGTTTTAATTCAGTAGGTTGTAATCTTTCAAGATCTGTCATTCCAACTGCTCCACCAGTAGATGGTTGGATTATTGCATCTGGACATTTTTCTCTTATTGCATCCATACATTCTCTGAATCTTTCTTTAGACTGAGTAGGAGTCCCATCATCTTCTCTTACATGCAGGTGAATTATTGAAGCCCCTGCTTTATATGCTCCATATGCTTCTCTCACTATCTCTTCTACAGTATAAGGAACCGCTGGATTTTGTTCTTTAGTTACTTCAGCTCCGCATATAGCCGCTGTAATTATTAATTTTTCCATTTTCATCTCCTTTACAATTCAGTAATTTATTTCTATTTTTTTCTTTGTTTGTCTTTAGGAGTTACACAAGTTCCACTAGCTCTGCATACAATGATTGGTTCCTCTAAAACATCTGCAGCTGAATCATTGATATCTGGTCTAGGAACTATAACTTTTCTAGCTTCAAAAACCATTTTTCTTGAACTGTTTCCAGAATTTACTATTTCACCAACAGCTTCTATAAAATCTCCAGCAAACACAGGAGCCATAAACTCTACACTATCATATGCTTTAAATAACCCTTCATCTCCATCCATTTGAATTAAAAGTTCAGTAGCAACATCTCCAAATAACTGCAACATTCTAGCACCATCAACTAAATTTCCTCCATAATGTGCATCATGAGAACTCATTCTTAGTCTGATCATTGATTTCATAATTTTTCCTCCTAAATTTCTTCAATTTAAATTTTCAAAAAATTAAAAAAGATGCATGTGGTAATAGACATAGTTAAACTGTAAGCATGATTTGATCTTGATTTTACTAAAATCAAAATAGCTCTCCACAATAAATGTGACAGTTGTTGCATATTCCTGCAACCCCCAAGAAAAAAGACCATAAGCAATCTTTTCCCTTTCGGCAACTATGTCCTTTGTATGAAGCATTGAGAGCTTTTTCTCTTAGCATCTCCATACTACCTCCATAAATGCACCTCTATTTTATATAAATATTCAATTGTCTTATACGCTTGCTATGTCATATTACTCCTAGATAAACTATATTCATGATATATATATAAGCTTTTTCTAAAAATATAACACACTTCTTTCAATATAAGTATACTTTGACTTTTTTTAAAAGTCAATAGAAATTCTAAAATTTTTTTTAAACTTAAAACAATCCCTTTAATTTTCAGCAAAATAACTATATCTACTAAACTGCTTTTCTTTTTTAAAGGATTTTTAAACTCTATTTGGTATATTATAATAATATACATAATTATTTTTGCTTAAAATTAAATAATTTTATAAAGGAGGGAAATTTTTATGAAAGATCAGTTTATGGATGAATACTCTACTATATTTAAAGTTATTGAAAAAACCCCTCTATTCAGTGCTCTTAGTAAAGAAGAAATAAAAGAAATGCTTTCATTGATGACTCTAAAAAACTATAAGAAAGGAGAAGTTATCTTTAAGCAAGATAGTTCTCCTAATAATATTTATATAATTGAAAATGGTATTGTTAAGCTTTTTCATCGAAAAGATGAAATTGATTTTGATATCGGAACTTTTACTACTGGAAATTGTTTTGGAGAAGTTGCACTTATTGGTATACTTCCATACATTGGAACTGCTGTTGCTATAAGTGAATTATCAGTGTTACAATTCTCTAAAATATCACTGCATAAACTATCTAAAACTAATATAATGTTATTTAATAAATTTCTTTTAAACATATCAAGAGAAGTATGCAGAAGACTTTATCTCATTGATAAACATCTCATTAAAGCACTAGAAGAAAATTCAAAATTTCATAATTCAATTTCATAATTCAATATTTACCCTTTATAAAAATCATGATATAATCCTTATAGGTTGTTGAGAAAAATTTATTGGAGGTTTACCTATGAAAAAATATATATGTGAAGTTTGTGGATATGTTTATGATCCTGCTGTTGGTGATGCAGATCACGGTATCAAAGCTGGAACTTCTTTTAATGATCTTCCAGAAGATTGGACCTGTCCTCCTTGTGGTGCTGACAAACATGCATTTTCTGAACTTAAAGAACATGATACTAATGAAATTGAGAAATTTATGTGTGAAGTTTGTGGATATGTTTATGATCCTGCTGTTGGTGATGCAGATCATGGTATCAAAGCTGGAACTCCTTTTAATAGTCTTCCAGAAGATTGGACTTGCCCTCCTTGTGGTGCTGACAAACATGCATTCAGAAAATTTAAATATTAATTCTAAATTTCTATGGCATAGAGTATTTCTATGCCATTTTTTATTTTACTTTGTAATTTGAAAAAAATGCTATATAATAGCATAATAAATAATTATTATTGGAGATTTTGGAGGATTTTTATGTTGTTAGATTTTATAAATAATCTCAAAAAAAAATACCCTAGTTCTTTTTGGCTTATGTGTTTTACTATTACTTGGGAAAGATTTTCATATCATGGAATCTCAACAATACTTGTTCTTTATTTTACTGCTTCTGTAACTAAAGGGGGAATTGGTCTTTCTCCCAAAGAAGCTACTTCTCTTTATGGATTTTATGTAGGAATATTACATCTTACCCCACTTGCTGGAGGATGGCTATCTGATAGATATTTAGGACAACAAAAATCTATTATTTTAGGAGGATTTTTTATCTCTTTCGGAAATTTTCTTTTATTTACAAGCTCAGATATTTATCAATTATATTTCAGCCTTCTTTCAATTATCATAGGAAATGGATTTTTTAAAGCAAACGGTACTAATCTTGTAGGTAATATTTATTCAGATAAAAGCACTCTTGAAAAAGAAGTTGCTTATAGTCTTTTTTATATGTTTATAAATTTAGGTTCTTTTCTTGCACCTTTTACAGCTGGATTGATAGCTGACAAATTCTTTGCTGTAAGGAATGCCACTGGAGAAATTATTCATTATGGTTATAAACCTATGTTTCTTATTTGCAGTGTTATAGGTATTACTTGGACTATTTCCTTTTTTTATCTTGCTCCTAAATATTTAAAAAATACTGGAAAATTACCATGCTATACACATAAGACTGAAAAAAAATCAATTTTTTCTTTCACTTTTAGTGAAAAAGAAAAGAAAAGAATAAAGGCTATGGGAATAATCTCAATATTTGTTATTCTATTTTGGACATCTTTTTATCAATCTTTTAGTTCTATTACTTTATATGCAAGAGATTATGTTAACAGAAGCCTTTTTGGATTCATAGTTCCCGTTCCTTGGTTCGCTGCATTAAATGCTATATTTGGAATCATTTTTTCTCCAATATTGGCATTATTATGGAGTCAGCTTCGCAAAAAAAACATAACTATACCTGTAAAAATTTCCTTTGGTATATTCTCTATGGGTATAGCTTTTGCTTTTATGACTGTTTCTGTTCTAATATCTGGTGATATAAAAGCTAATATGATTTTTATTATTTTAGCTTATATATTTAATACTTTATCTGAACTATGTATAGCTCCTATTGGTATTGCTATGTTCAACTGTCTTTCTCCCAAAAGATACTCTACATTTTTTATGGGATTGTGGTACATGACTATGTTTTTTGCAAGTATTATTTCTGGTAAAGTTGCTGGTTTTACCCAAGATACGGGATTTCTTACTATTTTCTTTTCTCTTTCTGTGATACTCTTTGTAATGGGAAGTATTTTATATCTATCTAGAAAAAATCTTGATAATCTTATGGTTGTAGAAGATGATTGTGATTGCAGAATAATATAAACTTTAACAAAAATAAAGATGACAATAGAATATATAAATTTTCTTTGTCATCTTTTTTAATAATATTATATTTCTATTTTCCCCTCTACAAATTTTATTGCTGTTCCACCAATGAGCACATCTATTTTTTCTTCTTTAATTTGAATTTTTCCCATTATTTCGCTCTTTCTACCTAATTTTTCTCCTTGTGTAACAGTAACAATTTCATCAGCCTTTATTTTTCCTATTGTATACAAATAATAAATTAATGCTCCATTTGATGTTCCTGTTGCAGCTTCTTCATCTATATCAACTATTGGAGCAAAATTTCTGGCATAGAGGTTTATTTTATCCTCTATTTTTTCTATATAAAATGGATGAAGAGATATTATATTTAATTCCTTGCTTATCTTTTTTATTTTTTCCATATTTCCAACTATTTCATTTAATATTTCCTTTCTTTTTAATGGTATCATTAAATCCCAAACACCTGTATATGCTTTTACTATTTCTATATCATCTGCAAAACTATCAGAAGACATGTTCAGTGCTTCTGCCAATTCGATTTTATTTACAGTGAAATTTCTATCTATTTTAGGAGAAGCTTGATACATCATTATGTTTTCTATTTTTGTATTTTTTATTTTTATAACAATAGGGAGAATTCCTAAATTAGTTTCTATATTTATTTGATTTTCCCCTTCTTCAGCTTTTATTATTCCGCACTCTACAAGCGCTGTTCCATAAGCTATAGTTGCATGACCACATAAATCTATCTCTTCTTTTGGAGTAAAAAATTTTACTTTTATTTTTCCATATTCATTTAAAAATAAAAATACAGTTTCAGGATAACCAAGTTCTTTGGCTATACTCTGCATTTCTTTGTTTCCTAATCCTTCTGCTCCCAATAAAACTCCAGCTGGATTTCCTTTAAAAAGTTCCGTTGTAAATGAATCGTATATCAATAATTTCCTTTCCATATTCCATCCTTTCAGTTTAAGATTATTTTTCCAAAGTTATTTCTATTACCCTCATAAAATTTTCATATGCTATTTTTCTTATATCTTCTTCTGAATATTTTCTCTTTCTCAATTCTTCTATGACATTCTGTGCATAAGAAGCGTCTTCTAAACCTTTTGGATTCATATCTTTTCCTGTTCTCCCAGTATAAAGATATTCGCAAAAATCAAATCCTAAACCTACATGTTTAATTCCTCCCAGTGATACCATATGATCTATATGATCTACATATCTTTCTATTGTCTGTCTGTCTTTTTCTAAATCTACAAAACCTTTATATGCAACAGCACCTACTAATCCTCCACTTTCTGCAACTGCTCTAATCTGCTTATCAGTTAAATTTCTTACATGATCACAGAGACTTCTGGCATTTGAGTGAGAAGCAATTATAGGTTTATTGCTTACTTCATAAATACCCCAAAAAGTTTTTTCATTTGCATGAGATACGTCTACTATCATCCCTAGTTCATTCATTTTTTTTATTGCTGCTTTACCAGTTTTTGTTATTCCTCTATTTTCATCTCCCTTTGCTCCTGTCCCTAGATCATTTTCTTCATTCCAAGTCAGAGATGCATGTCTAAACCCTAATTGATAAAAAGTATCCAGCCAATCTAAATTTTTCTTTATTGCTCTAAGTCCTTCTATTCCCATAAGAACATTTAGCTTTTCATTTATTATTCCTTTGTTGAAATCTCCTGAGCTTTTTATGATATTATAAAGTTCTTCATTTTTTTGAATTTCATGCATAGTTGAATTTATCATCCACATCATTTCTCTTTCTTCATCTACTGCATTTTCATCAAGATATGCTATGAATATTCCTCCCATAATATTTCCTGTTTTAAATCTATCAAGGTGATGTTTTTTTACAATATGTTCTTCTCCATTCTTTCTTTTTGCAGAAACATCAAACCAAATATCTGCATGTCCATCAAATATTTTCATTTTTTATCCCCCCTTGTTTCTAAATTTATTTTTAAAAAAATATTATTTCAGCTTCAGCTTCATACCAAGGTCCTTCTTCATCTTCTCCTTCAGTTATAAAAAATTCTATTTGAACATCTTCTAAAGTCATTCCTACAGAATGTAACTCTTCATCTTTATAAAATTCTATTTTTTTATATTTAGTATTTTCTAATCTTTCAGCTATATCTTCTCTCATTTCCACTAATTCTAATAAATCTTCTTCTAAATTATATCCTAATTTTTGAAATTCTTTTGATAGAGTTCCTATTCTTTTTATTAATTTTTCTGATATCATTATTCCCCCTATTTAAATTTAAAAATCATTTTTATTTTTTTTATTCTTTTTATTACTCCAAGAGCAAACTTTATTTTTATTATTTCAAATGGTATTTTATTTAAAGCTTTCTCCATTTGAATTTCTATTTCTTTTTCAGTCAAGACTTTTTTCAATAGTTTCTCCCTTCATCCAAGTATTTGATTTTTCTTTGTTTTTAGTACTTTATATATTATACCTCATATTGTACAACTTTGAAATATTTAATATAGAAAATTATTTTGTTTTATAAATAGAAATTCAATGTAATATGTGATATAATCAATAAGGAAAAGTTGTATATCTGTGAAAATATTTTTGTTTTTTTCCCTTCCTAATTTATAAATATAAAAAAGTAGATCACACAATTCACTGTCAAGATATAACAGTGTTTATGAAATAAAAGATGACTCTGCAATAAAAGTTTATAGAAGAAAAGCTGCCACTTATGATGACATTGAATCTATATTTAGTAGAAAAAAGAATATACCTGTATTGAAATATCATTTACAGACAAAAGCTTTTTTTCTGCCCAAACTGTGGTAAAAAACTTTAATATTGATTTATTGGAGGTATTATTTTGGATTTAACATTTTTCAAAGGAATGATTACTGGTCTTATTTTATCACTTCCTTTTGGTCCAGTAGGAATTTATTGTATGGAAAAAACTTTGGTAGAGGGACAAAAAGAGGGTTATGTATCTTCTCTTGGAATGGTCACTGTAGATGTTATCTATGGTTTGACAGCACTGCTCTTTATCAGTAAAATAGATGACTTTATTATAAAATATGAGTGTTTCCTTGAAATTAGTATTAGTATTTTCTTGCTTGTTGTTGGTTTAAAAAAAATGAGTAGAAAAATCAAAGTAAAAAAAATAGAGCTTAGCCCTGCTGGAATTATTCAGAATTATTTCACTACATTTTTTGTTGCTTTAGCAAATGTTTCAAGTATCTTTACTATAATAGTTATCTTCACTACTTTGAGGATATTTGAGTCTGAAGGACATTTAGTTCCTTTTCAAGTTGCTTGTGGGATATTTTTAGGAGGAGCTTCTGAATGGTTCTTCACTACTTTTCTTCTTTCTCATTGGAGAAGGACAATCACTGAAGAAAATCTAATTAAAATATCAAGAATATCAGGTGGCCTTATATTTATATTTGGAATAATTACTTTATTCCATTCTTTTAACAAAATTTTCTTTTAAATATTAATTTACAATAATAAAGGTGGTTTTCATGAATATAATAAATGATGAATTTTCAAAATATCTCACATACAATGAAAATAATAAAAATATAACAATAGCTGTTGCTATGAGTGGTGGAGTTGACAGTTCTACTGTTGCTTACTTATTAAAAAAACAAGGTTACAATGTCTTTGGAGTCACAATGAAAACTTGTAAACCTGAAGATTCTGATGCTAAAAAAGTGTGTGAGGATTTAGGGATTTCACACTATATTTTAGATGTAACTAAAGAATTTAAAGAAAAAGTGATGGATTATTTTGTGAATGAATATCTTAATGGTAAAACTCCAAATCCGTGTATGGTATGTAACAAACATATAAAATTAGGATCGCTTATAGATTTTGTACGTTCTAAAGGTGCAGATTTTATGGCAACTGGTCATTATACTCAAATGAAAGATGGTATTCTTTCTATGGGGAATGATCCCAATAAAGATCAAGTATATTTTCTTTCTCAAATGAAAAAAGATAATTTAAAATATCTTAAATTTCCTATTGGTAATCTTGAAAAACCAAAAGTTAGAGAATTAGCTCAACTTCTTGAAGTAAGGGTGTATGCTAAAAAAGATTCTCAAGAAATATGCTTTGTTGAAGATGGAAAACTTAAGGAATTTCTAATGGAAATGAGCAAAGGAAAAGCTGGAAAACCAGGAGATATAATTGATACAAATGGAAAAGTACTTGGTAAACATAATGGACTTTCTTTTTATACAATTGGTCAAAGAAAAGGCTTAGGAATAGCTCAAGAAAATCCTCTTTATGTTATTGAATTAGACAGCAAAAAAAATTGTATAGTAGTAGGTCCAAATGAAATGCTTTTTAAAAACAACCTTGTTGCTGATAATATCAATCTTATATCTCTTAATAATATAGAAGAACTAGATAATATGGAATGCTGGGCAAAAACACGTTCAAGAGATCAACTTCATAAATGCAGACTTGAAGTCCTTTCTAATGGAAACATTAAAGTAAATTTCATAGAAAATCAAGTAAGAGCTGTAACTCCAGGACAAGGAGTAGTTTTTTATGATAAAGACCACAAAGTCCTTGGAAGTGGGTTTATAATATAAAATACATAATTTAGGAGGAAATGCTTATGATTATTAAAAATGTTCATCTATTTTATTTCAGTCCTACTTATACTACTAAAAAAACTGCAAAAGCTATTGCTGAAGGTTTAGGAGCTGGCTTTACAGAACATGATCTTACTTTTTCATTTGAGAGTGAAGAAGAATTTTTCCTTCAGAAAGATGAGATCGCCATTGTAGGGATTCCTGTTTATGCTGGAAGAACTCCTGTTATTACAAGAAATATGTTAAAAAAGATACATGGAAATGATAGTTTAGCTGTGGCTGTAGCAGTTTATGGAAACAGAGATTACGATGATGCCTTACTTGAACTAAAAGATATTCTGTCAGAGAATGGATTCTCAGTTATTGCTGGTGGAGCATTTATTGGAGAACATTCTTACACTAGAAAAGTAGGTACTAAAAGACCTGATGATGAAGATATTGCAAAGGCTACAGCTTTTGGGAAAGAAATCAGAAAAAAAATAGATACTGACACTTATGCAAAAAATATTAAAGTCAAAGGTAATTTTCCTTATAGAGAAGATATGCCAGCGAAGATATTTTCTCCTATGGCAAATAAAAATTGTATTTACTGCAGAAAATGTTATATAGTTTGTCCAGTAGGAGCAATAGACAAAAAAGATCCTGAATTGGTAGATGTTGAAAAATGTATTCATTGCTATGCTTGTGTAAAAGTTTGTACATTTAATGGAAGAGAAATACCTGGTAATCCTTTAAAGGATATTATTGGATTTCTTGAAACAAAATGCAGCAAAAGAAAAGAACCTGAAATATTTATCTAAATTTATAACTTAAAACTGATCTTCCAATTGGATCAGTTTTTTTTATAAAAATTTTAATTTAAAGAAAAAAGAAATATTCCTTCCCTTTGTAAAATAATATAGGAGAAAATTTTTTAATGTAACATATGTTACTGTTTCTCTAAAAAAAATATTGTATTATTAACCTATGATGAAAATGATTTACTTTAAAAAGGAGGAATTAAAATGTGTAATAAAATGTTTTGTTTTCAATGTCAGGAAACAATGAAAGGAACTGGATGTACAATAGCTGGTGTGTGTGGTAAACAGCCTGCTACTGCTTCTTTACAGGATTTACTTATATATACTATTAAAGGGGTTGCTGTTTACAGTTCTCAATTAAGAAAAGCAGTCAATACAAATGAAATATTAAAAACTACAGATAAATATCTTATAAACTCTTTATTTATGACTATTACAAATGCAAACTTTGATAATGAAGCTATTATTGGTGAAATCAAACATGGATTAAAATTAAGAAATGATGTTAAAAATATTCTTATAAAAAATAATATTGCTCTAAATCCAAAATTTGAAAATATTCAGCTTACTGCATGGTCTTATACATCAGATGATCAATTAATAGAATTTTCTAAACATGATGATATTGGAGTTTTAAGAACTGAAAATGAAGATGTCAGATCACTAAGAGAATTATTAACTTATGGATTAAAAGGTATGGCTGCATATGCAGAGCATGCAATGAATCTCAATAAAACTAATGAAGAAATATTTACTTTTATGGAAAATGCACTTTTAGCAACTTTAGATGATACTCTTTCTGGAGATGAATTAACTGCTTTAGTTCTTGAATGTGGATCATTTGGAGTTAAAACAATGGCACTCCTTGATGAAGCTAATACTTCAGCATTTGGAAATCCTGAAACAACAAAAGTAAATATAGGAGTAGGTAACAGACCTGGTATATTAATAAGTGGACATGATCTTAATGACTTAGAACAATTGCTTGAACAAAGTAAAGACAGTGGAGTAGATATTTATTCTCATTCTGAAATGCTCCCAGGACATTACTACCCAAAATTAAAAAAATATTCTCATTTCTTTGGTAACTATGGAAATGCATGGTGGAAACAAAAAGAAGAATTTGAAACTTTTAATGGACCTGTTGTTTTTACTACTAACTGTATTGTTCCTCCATTAGAAAAAGCTACTTATAATGACAGAATATTCACTACAAATGCTGCTGGATTCCCAGGCTGGAAAAGAATTCCTGTTGGAAAAGATGGTAAAAAAGATTTTTCTGAAGTAATAGCACTTGCTAAAAAATGCAAAGCTCCTACTGAAATAGAAAAAGGTGAAATCATTGGTGGTTTTGCACATAATCAAGTATTTACTCTTGCTGATAAAGTAGTAGAAGCTGTAAAATCTGGAGCTATTAAAAAATTTATAGTTATGGGTGGATGTGATGGAAGAATGCCTAACAGAAATTACTATACTGATTTTGCAAAGTCTCTTCCTAAAGATACAGTTATTCTTACTGCTGGATGTGCAAAATATAAATATAACAAATTACCTCTTGGAGATATAAATGGTATTCCTAGAGTTCTTGATGCTGGACAATGTAATGACTCTTATTCATTAGCTGTTATAGCTTTAAAATTAAAAGAAATCTTTGGACTTGATGATATTAATAAACTTCCAATAGTTTATAATATTGCATGGTATGAACAAAAAGCTGTAATTGTACTTCTTGCTTTATTATCTCTTGGAGTAAAAAATATTCATATTGGTCCAACTCTCCCAGCATTCCTTTCTCCTAATGTTTTAAATGTATTAGTAAATATATTTGGGCTTGCAGGAATATCTGATGTAGAAAATGATTTAGTAAAATTTGGTCTTAAATAAAAATTTAATGGAGCTTGAGATATGAAAAAGTTTATCTAATCAAACTGACAATAGTATCTTCTCAATATTTAGCCAAATTCATTATAGAAAATTTTAGAACTATTAATTAATATATTAAAAAAAGACTATCTCTAGAAAGAAACACTTTTTAATATTTGATAAAAAATATAAATATAGAATGTTTTAAAAAATTATAGCTGTTTACAACTATACAATTACATCATTATGAATGGAGTTGTGTTCAGTTAAAAATTGGCTATTAGTGAGAATATTATGCTCAGTTCACATAATATTGATTTCGTAAAAAATTCCAAATAATTTTAAATAATTAATATTAATTTTAAGAGTGACTTTTTTAGCCACTCTTTTATTATCTTCAAAACCTAAAAATAGTTTTTTAAAATAAATGTTTGACATTCTTTTTATAGATAATATATAATATAATGGTAATGGTATGCATCATTTTATGCATAAAAAACACACTATATATTTTAATGAGGGGTGAAAAATGAGAAAAAAACTGTTATGTTTACTGTCTGCTTTAACTATCATGACATTTTCTATAGCTGATGCTAAAACTATTGAAGGTGTTGGAGCAGGTTATAAAGGAGACATTAAAGTTAATGTTACTTATGAGGGAAATGAAATCAAAGGAGTAGAAATACTTAAACATGAAGAAACTGCTTTTACTAAAAAAGCTATGGAACAAGTTACTAAAGAAATTGTAGAGAATCAAAGTATAGAAGTAGATAATGTAGCTGGAGCTACTTATACTTCTGAGGGAATAAAAGAAGCTGTAGGTTCTGCTGTAGTTCAAGCTGGTATCAAGTTAGTAAGTAAAACACCTGCTAAAAAAGCTGATGTAGTTCTGACTGATATATCTACTGATATTGTTGTAGTTGGTGGTGGAGGTGCTGGACTTACTGCTGCTATTGCTGCAAAAGAAAAAGGAGTTAATGTTATCCTTTTAGAAAAAATGGCTATGTTGGGAGGAAATACTAACTATGCAACTGGTGGTATAAATGCTGCTAATACTTCTCTTCAAAAAAAATTAGGTATTGAAGATTCAGAAGAACTTTTCTACAATGATACTATGAAAGGTGGAAAAAATAAAAATAATCCTGAACTTCTTAAAAAGATGACTGAAGAATCTAAACATATTATTGATTGGCTTATTTCAAAAGGAACTGACCTTACAGAAGTTTCTTTCTCTGGTGGTCAAAGTGTAAAAAGAATTCACAGACCAACTGGTGGTAAGGCTGTAGGACCTGTTGTAGTAGTTGCTCTTAGTGATACTGCTGATAAATTAGGTATTGAAATCAGAACTGAAAGTGAAGTTACTAAATTAATAAAAACTGGAGATAAAGTCACTGGTGTAGAAGTTAAACATAAAGGAAAAACTTATGTTATTTCTGCTAAAGCTGTAATTATGGCTACAGGTGGATTTGGAGCTAATCCTGCTATGATAGAGGAATATAATCCTGCTCTTAAGGGATTTGGTTCTACTAACAGTCCTGCTATTACTGGTGAAGGTATCAAAATGGTTAAAGCTGCTGGGGCTGACCTTGTTGATATGCCTGAAATTCAAACTCATCCTACTGTTGTTCATAACAATACTGCGATGATCACTGAAAGTGTAAGAGGGGAAGGAGCAATCTTAATCAATAGAGATGGTAAAAGATTTATCAATGAACTTGAAACTAGAGATGTTGTATCTAAAGCTGAGCTTGCTCAAAAAGGTGCAAGTGCTTTCCTGGTATTTGATCAAGGTACAAGAGAAAATCTTTCTACTATAAATGGATATGTTAAACAAGGATTTGCAGTAGAAGCTCCTACTTTAGAAGAATTAGCTAAAAAAGTAGGAATAGAATCAAAAACTTTTGTTGAAACTATTAATACTTATAATGGATATGTTAAAGCTGGTGAAGATAAAGACTTTGGTAAAAAAGGACTTCCAAGAGAACTTGTAAAAGCTCCATTCTATGCTATTGAAGTATCTCCTGCTATTCACCATACTATGGGAGGAGTTCGTATCAATACTAATACTCAAGTTCTTACTCCAGAGGGAAAAATTATCCCTGGATTATATGCTGCTGGTGAAATTACTGGTGGAGTACATGGAGGAAACAGAATTGGCGGAAATGCAGTAACTGATATCACAGTTTTTGGTAAAATAGCTGGTGAAACTGCTGCTGATTTTGTAAAAAATTCTAAATAATGAATTTTTATAAAATAAAAAAAGAGATTGAAACATAAGAAACATAGATTTTTTCTAATAAAAAAGGTTTGTGATTAATCACAAACCTTTTTAATTTCTAAAATATATCTCTACTTTTTAATCAATCTCTTTTTTTATTTTATTTCTCTTTTACTTTAAATTCTATTTGTCCATTTGCAAGTTCCACATCTACTTTATCTCTTTCTTTAATCTTATTAGAAAGTATCATTTTTGCAAGTGATGTTTCAAGTTGTTTTTGAATATAACGTCTAAGTGGTCTTGCTCCATATTGTGGGTCATAAGCATTAGTTGCCAGAAATTCAACAACTGGTTCTGTAAAATGCAGCTCAATGTATCTGTCTTTTACTTTTTCCTGTACAGATTCCAATGATAATCTTACAATATCTTTTATTGAAGTTAAATCCAATGCTTTAAATATAATAATTTCATCTACCCTATTTAAAAACTCTGGTCTAAAATTAGCTTTTAGCTGATCTAGTACTTTTTCTTTTGTCTCTTCTTTTAAATTGATATCTTCAAGTATTAAATGGCTTCCTATATTAGAAGTCATAATTATCAGAGTATTTTTAAAATCTATCATTCTACCTTGTCCATCTGTAAGCCTACCATCATCAAGTACTTGAAGAAGAATATTAAATACATCTGGATGGGCTTTTTCTATTTCATCAAATAGAATTACTGAATATGGTTTAGTTCTTACTGCTTCTGTAAGCTGTCCTCCTTCTTCATATCCTACATATCCTGGAGGTGCTCCTATCAATCTAGTAGTTGAGAATTTATCCATATATTCACTCATATCTATTCTTATAACATTATCTTCATTATCAAATAAATTATAAGCTAAGGATTTAGCAAGATAAGTTTTCCCAACTCCTGTTGGTCCTAAGAATATAAATGAACCCATAGGTCTATTTTTATCTTTTAATCCAGCTCTTGACCTTATCATAGTATCTGCTACTGCTTTTACAGCTTCATCTTGTCCCTTTACCTTATTTTTTAAAGTATTTTCTAAGTTAAGTATTTTTTCTTTTTCAGTTTCAGCTAATTTAGATACTGGAATACCTGTCCATTTAGAAACAATATCTGCAATTTCATCAGCAGTAACTTCTTGCTTTAATAATCCACTATTTCCATAAGTTGCATCTAATTTTTCCTGCTGTTCCTCTATTTCTTTTTCAATACCTGCTAATTTTCCATATTTTAATTCTGACAATCTACTTAAATCATAATTTCTTTCAGCTTGTTCCATTTCAAGTTTAATTTTTTCTGCTTCTTCTTTAAGTTGTTTAACTTTAGTTATATCTCTTTTTTCTAATTCCCATTGAGATTTTAATAAAGATTTTTTAGCATTCATTTCTGCAAGTTCTTTTTCAAGTATCTCTAATCTATCTTTTGAGCCTTGATCTGTTTCTTTTTTCAAAGCTTCTTTTTCTATTTCCAGCTGCATGCTTTTTCTAGTTAACTCATCTAGTTCTGCTGGCATAGAATCAATTTCTGTTCTTATCATGGCTGCTGCTTCATCTATAAGATCAATAGCTTTATCAGGAAGCTGTCTATCTGCTATATATCTGTTACTCAAAGTAGCTGCTGTAACTATTGCTGAGTCAGATATTCTTACTCCATGATACAGTTCAAATTTTTCTTTAAGTCCTCTCAAAATAGATATAGTATCCTCAACAGTAGGTTCATCAACCATTACTATCTGAAATCTTCTTTCAAGAGCAGCATCTTTTTCAATATATTTTCTATATTCATCTATAGTAGTGGCACCAATTACTCTTACTTCTCCTCTGGCAAGCATAGGTTTCAAAATATTTCCTGCATCCATTGCTCCATCAGTTTTTCCTGCACCAACTATAGTATGTATTTCATCTATAAATAATATTATATTTCCATTTGAGCTTTCTACTTCTTTTAGTACACCTTTGAGCCTCTCTTCAAATTCTCCTCTGAATTTTGCCCCAGCTATCAAAGCTCCCATATCTAATGAATAAAGTTTCTTTCCTTTTAATGATTCTGGAACATCACCATTAAGTATTCTCTGAGCAAGACCCTCTGCTATAGCAGTTTTTCCTACTCCAGGTTCTCCTATTAATATAGGATTATTTTTCGTCCTTCTTGAAATTATTTGTATAGTTCTTCTTATTTCGCTGTCTCTTCCTATAATTGGATCTATTTTACCTTGCCTTGCCAATTCAACAAGATCTCTTGAATATTTTTCAAGTACCTCATATGTTGCTTCTGGATTTTGAGAATCTACCTTTTGATTTCCTCTTACATCTTTTACTGCTGCTTCATATTTTTTTTCATCTATTCCTATTTTTTTTAATAGAGGCATTTCTTTTATTAATGCCCAAAAGATATGCTCAACACTAACATAAGAATCCCCCATCTTTTCCATTATATTTTCTGCTTCTATTAAAACTCTATGAGTAGATTGATCCAAAGTGACATCTCCCAAACTGCTTCCTTCTATTCTAGGAAATTTATTCACTTCATTTTCTATCTGCCCTATAATATAATTGAGATTCAACTCTAGCTTTTCCATGATTCTTGGAATAAGACCTTCAGTATTTTTTAAAAGTGCCAATGCCAGAAATTCAGGTTTTATTGTTTGCTGTTTAGCTCTCATTGTGAGAGCTTGTGCTTCATTTAAAGCTAGTAATGAATTCTCTGTAAATTTATTTGGATTCATATAACCAACCTCCTTTATTATTTTAAATATGTTATTAACTAATTATTTGCAACTATTATCTTATTTATTTTGATTATAGAACACTTTTTTTATTTTGTCAACTGTTTTAAAACAATATTTTTTTTATTCTTTTTTCACTACAAATTTTATTAGTCAGTTTAAAAATTATTTTTCTTTAATATATTATATTATACCCTTTGTTAAAATTTTTCCTTTTTATTTATCTTTTTCTTATATCAATTTTGTAGTTTAGAAATATTACTGTTTATGGTTTAAAATTTTTCAAATAATAATTTGATTTATTTAGAAAAGTGTGAAATAATATCTTATATACATTGTTTATAATTTCTAAATCTTAAAAAATAGGGAGGGAAATATGGGGTTATTTGACATGTTTAAGAAAAAGAAGGAAGAGGAATGGTTTGATATATATTCTCCACTTAATGGAAAAGTTATAGATTTATCAGAAGTTCCTGATGAGGCTTTTGCTCAAAAAATGGTAGGGGATGGATGTGCTATTGAACCTGTTGAAGGAGTTGTTTGCGCTCCAGTAGATGGTGAAATAGATATTTTTGAAACTAATCATGCAGTAAGTTTTGAAACTCCTAATGGACTTGAAATGATAGTTCATTTTGGAATAGATACTGTTACTTTAAAAGGTGAAGGGTTTAAAAGAGTAGCTTCTGGAAACCAAGTTAAAGTTGGAGATAAGTTGGTTGAATATGATCTTGAATTTATCAAAAGCAAGGTACCTTCAGTAAAAACTCCTGTTATTATAAATAATATGGATATGGTAGAGAAAATTGATGTTGTATCTAAAGGTAAAGATGTAAAAGTTGGAGACCTTTTAATGAGAGTACAATTAAAAAATAGTTAATTATTAACCACTGCTTTAAAGCAGTGGTTTTTTATATAAAAAAACTCCCTCCATACTATAAAAGGAGAGAGCTGCTATTATTAAAATATTTCAAATTTTTTTAAAACTTCACTTGGCATATTTTTTTGATAATATTCAAGTATTTTTATAGCTGGTTTATAGTCTTTCTTTAATTCTAATAAATTAACATATTCATTTTCTATACTTTGTACAGAATAGAAATCACTTTTTTCAAACATTTGAAATAATTCAGTTATTATTTCCATTCTTTCTTCTATTTCACATCCAGAATTCTTTCCTACCATCAAGGCTTCCATATAAAAAGATCTGCTGTCTTTTGTTTTACCCAATTCTTTTGCACCTTTTGCTAATAGAACAAGTACATTGAAGTTATCGCATTCTTCTTTTATTCCATTTATTTCATAATTGTCTTTACATTTTTCATAGAATTTTTTTAAGAATACTTTATCTCCAGTAATTATTCCTATCTCAATAAGTTTACTATATGCTTCTGCTTTTTCTTCAGAACTTCTTCCTTTAGCTAAAGATACATATTCTTTAGATGCTTCTTCATAATCAGCCATATTTTTATATGTTTTTGCTATCATTTTTCTTACTTCAAATAAAAAATCCTCATTTTTAGACTTTTTAAATAAAAATTTTAAGATAGTCAAAGCTTCTGTGTATCCTTCTGTCTCTACCAAAGCTTCTGCGTATTTATATTGAAGCATTTCATATTCTTTATTCCATTTTTCTTTTGAAAGTCTGTCTTCAAACTTTCTATAAATAAATACACTATTTTTATAATCTCCTAATATTTTATTAAGCTTCATAATTTCTGATAGCTTTTCTTTAAGATCAACTATTTTTCTAATACCATGAAGAGATTTTAAAATATAATCTCTTGCATTCAAATAATTCTTTTCATTTTCAAATCTCGCAAAAAGTCTCATACAATAGTCACTTCTATCATTGTCATTCAATTCAAAAAGAGCTTCTTCTATTTCCCAGATATTTTCTTTAAGATCTGAATTTGTATTTTTAGTTATACTTTCTAAATATTCTAAAGCTTGCTCCTCTTTTGTTTTCATAAGATCGCTCAATTTTATGGAATCTTTTATTCCTCTTTCAGTTAATATTTTAGTAAAATTTTTACAAAGTAATTTAGCTGTTTTTTCTGTCAGTGATCTTTTCCCTATTTCAATCATACCTAAAAAAACTCTAGTAATATCATCCCCCACTAATTCTCCTTGAGTTATTTTATGCTTCTTTCTGAATGTTAACAATTTTTCTTCTGGTGACAAAAACATTTTCTTTTCCCCCTTTTGTCTGTTTATTGGTTATAAAAAACACCATATCAAAAAACCAACTTTATTCCTGGTTTTTAAATACACTCTATGACTTTCTCGTATTATACTACAAATTTTCTTATTTGTGTATCAAAAATTTCATTTTTTTAAAAAAATTTAAAAGTATATCCAATAATAACAGCAATAAAAGATATTTAAGTAATTAAAAAAAGTATTTAATTAATTCATATATGATAAATTTTAAATTATTTTATCTAATTCTTCTTTGTTTATATGTCTTTCTCCTTATTTTCAATGTTTAATCTTATTTTTATTAATCTTCAAGAAGATAATCACTTTCTCTTTAGTCAACAGCATTTATTAATTTTATAGCTCTATCCCTTTATTTTTTAATAGTTTCTCTAACATTTCTGGAAAATCAAGATGAATTCCAGTTATTCCTATTTTTTCTGCTCCCTCTACATTAATTTTTGCATCATCTATAAATAATGTTTCCTCAGGAACAAGTCCATATTTAGCTAATAATAACTCATATATTCTTTGGTTTGGTTTTAAAAGATGACAATAACAAGATATAACTCCTCCATCAAATTCATTAAAAAATTCCCACTCATTTTGTACCTGTTCAAATGCAGGTCTGTGAAAATTTGAAAGAATAAATAAATTGTATCCTTTCTTTTTTAGTTTTTTTAATATCTGGATATTTTCTTCTATTGGCATTAAACAATCCATTATATTATTTTTAAAAAGTTTCTCTATATTTTCCCTTTCTTCTGGGATTATTTCTGCAAATTTTTCTATTGCATTTTTATATGATAAAGTTCCTTTATCTAGTTCCAGCCATTCTTTACTTTTAAAAATAGTCTCTACAAATTTTTCCTGCCTATTTTTTTCTATATTTTTTTCCAAAAAATTTTCTGGAGTATACCTAATAAGTACATTTCCTAAATCAAATATAATATTTTTTATCATTTTAGACCTCTTTTTAAATTTGATATTTTCCTTAATCTGTATTATAATCTATGCATATTAGTTTAGCAATATTTTTATTCAATTGAGGTGATAAAATGAAAATAAAAGCAATTGCTTTGGATTTAGACGGAACACTTTTAACAACTGATAAAAAAATTTCAGATATTAATAGAGATGTTCTTAGAGAATTAGAACAACAAGGTGTAAAAGTATTTATAGTTACAGGAAGAACTTACCATGCTGCCAAACCCTATGCAGAATACCTAAATCTTGGAGGTGTTGTAATTTCATACAATGGAGCTAAAGTTGTTGAATACAAAAACGATAAAGTTATCTTTGAGTTGCCTTTACAAGAGGAGTATGTAAAAGAAGTCATAAGAATAGCTAGAAAAATGGGAGTTCCTCTTAATCTTTATCAAGATAATAAATGGTATGTAGAAGATTCCAGCAAAAAGGAAGTTTTAGAGTATGCAAGAGAAAGAGATCTTATCCCTATTGAAAAAGATTTTTACAGTTTTGATAATTACGAAATGACTAAAACTGTATTTATGGGTACCCCTGATATCCTTGATAAAGTGAATAGAGAAGTAGAAAAAGTATTGGGTAATAAAGTATACAAAGCTAAATCTATGGATACTTTGTATGAAGTCTTGAATAGAGAAGTAAATAAAGGACTGGTACTTGAAAAAACGCTTAAGACTTATGGTATATCTCCTGAAGAATGTGCAGCTTTTGGTGATGCCATTAATGATATTGAAATGCTCACAATAGTAAAATATGGTGTTGCTATGGGTAATGCTCCTCATGAAGTAAAATCAAGAGTTAATTACATCACTGATACAAATGATAATAATGGTGTTGCGAAATTTTTAAAGAAATTTTTCTTTTGACACTGTTTTGATTTTATGGTAGAATTCTATAATCAATAAATATCGTGTACAAGTAGATATTTGTTTTCAAGTTGTTTAACAAGGAGCTTTTCGCTCCTTTTATTTTAAATTTGGAGGTTTTTATGAAAGAAAATAGTATTGTAATACTGGACTTTGGTTCTCAATACAATCAACTGATTGCTAGAAGAGTCAGAGAAATGGGTGTTTATGCTGAAGTTGTTCCTTATTTTGAACCTTTAGAAAAAATACTTGCTAGAAAGCCTAAAGGAATAATCCTTTCTGGGGGACCTTCCTCTGTATATGCAGAAGGAGCTCCAACTATAGACAAAGAATTATTCTATAAGGGTATTCCTGTATTAGGTATCTGTTATGGTATGCAGCTTACTACTCACTTAATGGGAGGAGAAGTTGCTAGGGCTGATAAACAGGAATTTGGTAAAGCTGAACTTTTAATTGATTCTACTGATAGTCCACTTTTCCAAGATATTCCTAACAACTCAAAAGTATGGATGAGCCACAATGATCATGTTACTAAAATGGCTCCTGGATTTGTTCAAATTGGTCACACTGATTCATGTGTAGCTGCTGTACATGTTCCTGAAATCAATAGTTATTGTATCCAATTCCATGCTGAAGTTACTCATTCAGAGTATGGAACGCAAATACTTAAAAACTTTGTTTTCAATGTTGCTAAATGTGAACAAAATTGGTCTATGGGTAACTACATTGAAGAAACTGTAAAAAATATTAAAGAAACTGTTGGAGATAAGAAAGTCCTTCTTGGCCTTTCAGGTGGAGTAGACTCATCAGTTGCTGCTACTCTTATCCACAAAGCTATTGGAGATCAGCTTACTTGTATCTTTGTTGATACTGGACTATTAAGAAAAGATGAAGCTAAAAAAGTAATGGAAGTATATGGAGAAAATTTTCATATGAATATCAAATGTATTAATGCAGAAGATAGATTTCTTACAAAATTAGCTGGTGTATCAGATCCAGAAACTAAAAGAAAAATAATTGGGAAAGAATTTATTGAAGTATTTGATGAAGAAGCTAAAAAACTTAAAGATGTAGAATTCCTTGCTCAAGGAACTATATATCCAGATGTTATTGAATCTATGTCAGTAAAAGGACCTTCAATGACTATTAAATCTCACCACAATGTTGGAGGACTTCCAGAAGATATGAAATTTAAACTTCTTGAACCTTTAAGAGAACTTTTCAAAGATGAAGTAAGAAAAGTAGGTAGAGAACTTGGAATTCCTGATTACATGATTGATAGACATCCATTCCCAGGTCCAGGACTTGGAATCAGAATTCTTGGAGAAGTAGATAAAGAAAAAGCTGATATCCTAAGAGAAGCTGATGATATATTTATTGAAGAATTAAGAGCTGCTGACCTTTATACTAAAGTAAGTCAAGCATTTGTTGTTCTTCTTCCTGTTAAATCTGTTGGTGTTATGGGAGATGAAAGAACTTATGAATATACTGCTGTATTGAGATCTGCCAATACTATTGACTTTATGACTGCTACTTGGTCACACCTTCCATTTGAGTTTTTAGAAAGAGTTTCTAACAGAATTTTAAATGAGGTTAAAGGAATCAATAGATTAACTTATGATATTTCATCAAAACCACCTGCAACTATAGAGTGGGAATAATATTATAATCTTTATAAAGCCTTTTAAATAAATACTTTTAGAAAATTAAAAAATCTTCTGGTAATAAAATGGTAATAATTTAAAATAATTAAAGAGAAGAAATTAATCTTCTCTTTTTTTTATTAAATAGGTATATATAATCTTATCCTTTTAAAGTTCTCTAATATCAATTTTGTAAAATTACTTTTATTGACTTAATTTTCTATAAAATATATAATATAAAAAATTCTAAGGAGGATTTTATGAAAAAAGAATACATTATAGAAGCATGCAATGGAAAAAAAATAGAAGTAAAAAAAGATCAATTAATAACTATTATTGATATTGAAGGAAGTCAGGTTGTTGATTTCTTTGCTGAAGCAAGTGAAAATCCAGATGAATTTTTATCTACAGGAGTTACAATTGATTGCAATGAATCTTTAAAGTTGAAAATAGGAGATATAATTTATAGTAACCTTTATCAACCTATGTTTAAGATTTTAGCAGATGATGTAAAAGAACAGGATTTACTACATCCTTGCTGTAGACCTGAAATGTATGATTTTTTTTATCATAATGGTGCAAATCATTCAAACTGCTTAGATAATATAAATATGAATTTAAAAAATAAAAGAGCTCTTATTCATCCTGTTAATTTCTTTATGTACACAAAAATTAATACAGATGGAAGTATCATAGTAAAAAAACCTCTTTCAAAAGCAGGAGATAAAGTAATTTTAAAAGCATTAATGAATGTTTCTTTAGGCATAGCAGCTTGTAGTGTTTCTGAAAGCGACTGTAATGGTGGGAAAACTTCTCCTATAAAAATAATAACAGAAGATTAATTTTTTTATTTGAAAAAATATAATAATATTCCTACTAAAAAACAAGGATTTTTTCTTTATTTTTATTTATTAAAAAATAAAAAAGGAATATTAAAATAATCAAAAATATACATAATGTAAAATCTTTCCCCAAGATGTTTATAATATATAGAAAAAGGAGCTTGTAAGTGGAAGCTCCTTTTTTGTTTTATATTATATTTTTTACCTAATACTTTCATCTTTCATAAAATTCTAAAATTCAGGTGGTGTTACAGAAAAAATTACAACACTTTCTCCTGTATTTAAATTAGTCCATTTATGAGGCTTTAATGCAGGTATATAAACTGAATCTCCTGGTTTCATCTCACAAGACTGATCACCTATAGTTATTTCTACTTTTCCACTTAAAAGAAGAGCTATCTCTTCTCCTTTGTGTGCCATTAGTTCTATTGAAGTTTCAGCATTTTTTTCAGTAAAAATCATTTTCATACATTCAATATTAGTGGGCCCTTCTGGAGATATAAGCTCATATCTTATCTTTTTAGTATTTATTATTTTTCTATCTTCTTTTTTTAAAATATTAATACTTATATCTTCTTTTTCAGGTTCTATAAAAAATTTAAACAAGGGAATTTCTAAAGCTTGTGCAATTGATTTTATTGTATTTAAAGAAGGATTAGCATTTCCTTTTTCAATTTGGCTAAGCATAGATGAAGATATTTCACATTTCTCAGCAACATCTTTTAATAGATGATTTCTTCTGGGTAGTTGCTTCTACATCAAGAATAAAACCAGAAACAGCCTATAAAGTATTTCCTGTAATAAGTGTTTTTCAATCTGTTACAGCACTTATTTGTGTTATAATATTAAAAATGATTTTCTTATAAAATAAACAATAAATTAAAATATATCTAATGATAAAGGAGTATAAAATGAACATTGAAGAACTGATAAAAAATGATGCTGTTATTAAAAAACTAGCTGATAAAATTGAAATAGGATGGATTAATAAAAAGGAAATTCCTTATGCTGAATATGAAAAAATCCTTCCTCTTTCTGATGGGGATTTAAAAGATGCTGAAGAACGTCTAAAAAGATTTGTTCCATTTATAAAAAAATCTTTTCCTGAAACAGAAGAAACAAATGGAATAATTGAATCTCCATTAGAAGCAATATTTTCTATGCAGGAAAATCTTGAAAAAAAATATAATACTAAAATTCCTGGAAAATTATATCTAAAAATGGATAGCCATCTTCCTGTAGCTGGGTCTATAAAATCTAGAGGTGGAGTATATGAAGTTTTAAAGCATGCAGAAGAATTGGCTATTGAAGCTGAAATATTATCTATTGATGATGATTATTCAGTTTTAGCAGATGAGAAATTTAAAGAATTCTTTTCTTCTTATAAAATTCAAGTAGGTTCAACTGGAAATCTAGGTTTAAGCATAGGTATAACAAGTGCTGCTCTAGGATTTGAAGTTATTGTTCATATGTCAGCTGATGCTAAGCAATGGAAAAAAGATATGTTAAGATCAAAAGGAGTAAAAGTTGTCGAATATGCAGATGACTATGGAAAAGCAGTTGAAGAAGGAAGAAAAAATTCAGATGCAGACCCTAGAAGCTATTTTGTAGATGATGAAAAATCATTAAATTTATTTTTAGGATATACTGTTGCAGCTTCAAGATTAAAGAAACAATTAGATGAGAAAAATATTTTCATTGATAATGAACATCCTTTATTAGTATATATTCCATGTGGAGTAGGAGGTGCTCCAGGTGGGGTTGCTTATGGTTTAAAAAGAATTTTTAAAGAAAATGTCTATATTTTCTTTATTGAACCTACTTTAGCCCCTTGCATGCTTTTAGGAATGGAAAGTGGACTTCATGAAAAAATCAGTGTTCGTGACATTGGAATAAATGGAATAACTCATGCTGATGGGCTCGCAGTTGCAAGACCTTCTGGTCTTGTAGGAAGAATGATGGATTCTATTCTAAGTGGAGAATTTACTTTGGAAGATTATAAACTTTATGACTATTTAAGATGCCTAAATGAATCAGAAAATATAAAAATAGAACCATCATCATGTGCTGCTTTTGAAGGTCCAGTATCTTTATTAAAGTATGAAGAAACAAAAATATATATTGAACAGAGAATTGGAAAAAATATAGACAATGCTTATCATATCTGTTGGGCAACTGGTGGAAGAATGGTTCCAAAAGAAGATATGGAAAAATTTTTAGAAACTCATTTAAAATAAGGGGGATTAAATTATGAAAAAAGAAAATCTTAAAACTCCAGCAATTCTACTAAATTTAGATGCATTAGAAAATAATATTAAAACATACCAAAAAATGTGCAGTGATAATGGAAAAAAATTGTGGCCTATGATAAAAACACATAAAAGTATGGAGCTTTTAAAACTGCAGCTAGAAGCTGGAGCAACTGGAGCTTTATGTGGAACATTAGATGAAGCTGAGGCTTGCTGCAGAATAGGGTTAAAAAAAATAATGTATGCCTACCCAGTGGCAAGCAAGGAAAGTATAGAAAGAGTAATAGAATTAACTAAAAAAAGTGACTTTATAATAAGGCTTGATAATTTAGAAGCTGCTGAAATGATAAATGATATGGCAGTTGCAGCTAACATAGTTATAAATTATACCATTATAGTCGATAGTGGTTTACACCGTTTTGGATTACCTGTAAATAAAATTGTTGAATTTGCAGATCAGTTAAAAGCTATGAAAGGGTTGAAACTAAGAGGAATTTCTACTCATCCTGGTCATGTATATTCTGTAGCTTGTGAAAATGAAGTTCATAAATATGTTATCGATGAATGTCAGACTTTGGATACTGCTAAAAAATATATGAATGATGCTGGTTATGAATTAGAATATATAACAAGTGGTTCAACTCCTACATTTAGTGAAGCTGTAAAAGATAAGAATATAAATATATTTCATCCAGGAAATTATGTATTTTTAGACACTATTCAGTTATCTATAAAAAGAGCTGAAATAAAAGATTGTGCTTTGACTGTTTATACCACAATAATTTCTCATCCTAAAGAAGACTTATTTATATGTGATGCTGGTGCTAAATGCTTAGGCTTAGATCAAGGAGCACATGGAAATAGTTCTATTGTAGGATTTGGAACTGTAATTGGACATCCAGAAGCTATTGTTGCTTCTCTATCAGAAGAAGTTGGAAAGCTGCACATTCATGGAGAAACTAATTTAAAAGTAGGAGATAAAATAGAAATTATTCCAAATCATTCATGTTCTACAGCTAATTTATGTAGTTACTATACAGTCATAAAAGATGATGAGGTATTAAAAAGTATTCCTGTAGATGTTAGAGGAAATAGCTTTAAACAAATTTAAATTTAATGAGTTTTTTTAATAGAAGAGGCTGTTGCAAATTAGTGATTTGTACTGCCTCTTTTATTTTTTAAAAAGAAAAACTTCAGGTTAACTTTTTTAGTAATTGAGTTATTTTAAATTTACAATACCCCCTTTCTCTTTTCAATTTATTTTATTTTTTCAAATATAGATATTCTAGAAACGATTTTAATGTATATTTTCGATATCAAACACCATAAAAATATATAAAAAATATTATTAAGATATAATTTTTAAAATTGACTAACAGTAAAAAAAATTATATAGTTTGAATACAAAGTTCCGAACGCGTGTTAGTAAATTTATTATAAATAAATAATTTAAGAGGTGAAAAAAATTAATAGTAAAGTTATAGCCAAACTTGCAGGAGTTTCTAGAAGTACAGTATCAAGAGTTATAAATAATTATCCAGATATTTCACCTGAAACAAAAGAAAAAGTTTTGAAAGTTATAGAAGAAAATGGATATTATCCAAATTTATCTGCACAAAAACTGGCTGGTAAAAAATCTGGAATTATTGGATTATTTGTTTATACTGGAAAATCTAGTACAAATGAAAAAAATTATAAGAAAATCTCTGAATCTTTATACTATTCAGAGCTAATATCAAAAATTATTGATGCAGCAGAAAATTTAGGTTATCTAGTATTAGTATCATATATCAATAAAAAAGGAACTACTTGGGAAAAAATATTTGCTAATGGAATTATAGATGGCGCTCTTGTTATTTCTGGGGGGAAAAAATTTAGAGAAATAGAAAACCTTATAAATTCCAAAAACAAGATAGTTCTTTTAGACTATGAAAAAAATGTAGCTAATCAAACTGTTTCTGCAATTAATCCTGATCACTTTAAAGGTGGATATAAGGCTACTCAATATTTAATTGAAAATGGTCATAAAAATATTTTGCATCTTACAGGAGAAATAAAAAGAAAAACTTCAATTAAAAGAGCTCGAGGTTATTTAAAATGTTTAAAAGACAATAACATAGAAAAGCAGAAAATAATATCTGGAAAATTTACTCAAGAAAGCTCATACAAAATTATAGATGAGTATATTGAAAAAAATAAGAAATTTGATTATTCTGCTATCTTTGCTGGAAATGACTATATAGCCTTAGGTGCTATGAGAGCCTTGTCAAAACATGGAATTGAAGTACCTCAAAAAGTTTCAATAATTGGTTATGATAATATGGAACTCTGTGAATATACTACTCCAAAAATAACCAGTATAAATCATTTAGATGATTTTATTGCTGAAAAAGCATTAATAAAATTAATGGAAATTTTAAAAGGGGAACAGGGAGTTATAGAAGATACTGAAATTAGAGTTGTAGAACGAGGGAGTGTTTTAAATATAAAAACTAAATAAATATTCTATAGTCTGTTAAAAATTAATATTAACAGGCTTAAAATAAATAAAATACTTTAGGAGGGTTACATGAAAGGAAATAAAACTATTTTTAAATCAGCACTTTTTTTAATGTTAGGAATTTTATTTTTATTGGTGGGATGTGGAAAAAAAGAAGAAAACAAAGTTAGAGTTATAAAGGTCAGTCATGTTTTTCAAACTAATGAACCTACACATATTTATATTTCACAAGCTGCAGACAAAATTAATGAAAGATTAAAGGGACAAATAGAATTACAAGTTTATCCAAATGGAGAATTACCTTCATATAAAGATGCTATTGAACAAGTTTTAAGAGGAAGTGACTTTATCTCTGTAGTTGATCCTAGTTATATTGGTGATTATGTTCCTGATTTCACAGCATTAGTAGGACCAATGCTTTATACTACATATGAAGATTATACAAATGTTACAAGCAGTGATTTTGTAAAACAATTAGAAAAACAAGCTGAAGATAAAGGAATTAAAGTATTATCTTTAGATTTCATTTTTGGATTCAGACACATAGTTACTGACAAAGTTATAACTAATCCTGAGGATTTAAAAGGTCTAAAACTTAGAGTTCCTGCAAGTAAATTATGGATAGATACATTTAATGCTCTAGGAGCTAATCCAGTAGCAATGCCATGGAGTGAAACTGTAAGTGCGTTACAGCAAAAAGTTATTGATGGAACTGAAACTACTTTTTCTTTCATGTCAAATAGTAAACTTTATGATTTAAGAAAAAATGTTGCTTTAAGTGGACACTTTTTAGGAACTGGTGGAGTATATATTTCAACTAAAGTTTGGAATTCTTTTACAGATGAACAAAGACAAGTTATTCAGGAAGAAATTACGCAAGCTGCTATAGATAACAATAAAAAAATGTATGAACTAGATGAAGACTTCAAAAAAGATATAGTGAAAAATGGTATGATTTTAAATGAAGTTAATTTAGAAGAATTCCAAAAAAGAGCTAAAAAAGTTTTTGATGAGTTTCCTGGATTTTCTCCAGATATATATGAGAAAATTCAAAATGAAATAAAAAAATAATATAGGAGAATTATATGAAAAAGATTTATATAGATGATTTTATATCTTGTACATTCTTAAGTTTTACTATAATTATAGTAATTTTGAATGTTGGAATGAGATACTTTTTCAATTCTCCAATAAAAAGCGCTGAAGAGATAGCAACAATATGTTTTATCTGGTCTGTATTTGTAGGAGGAGCTAGTTGCTATAGAAAAAAAATGCATATGGGAATTGATATATTAACTCAATCATTACCTAAAAAATTTAAAAATTATGTTGAGTTATTAATTAATATAATAGTAATGTCAATGAATGGAGCTTTTTTCTTATTGAGCTTGAAATTTACAATAATTTCTAGAGTAAAACCTACTGCTGTATTAGGAATTTCATCTATGTATGTTAATTCTTCTTTAATTGTAGGATTTGGATTAATATTCATATATTCAATTCTAGAAATTTTAAAAACTATAAAAATAATGTTAGGAAAAAAAGGAGATGAAAATGTATAGCTTTTTACCTATTTTAATTTTATTTATTTTCTTTTTTTTAAATATTCCAATATGTTTTGCTTTAATGGGAGCTACATTATTCTTTTTTGGATTTTTAGATACAAGTATGGATTTAGATTTAATAATGCAGCATTTTATAAGAAGTGCTGAATCATTCCCTTTATTAGCAATTCCGTTTTTTATAATGGCTGGATCAATCATGAACTATTCTGGCATAAGTAAAAGGCTAATGGGAATGGCAGAAGTTTTAACTGGGCACTTAACTGGAGGGCTTGCTCAGGTTAATATACTGCTAAGCGTTTTAATGGGAGGAATTTCTGGTTCTGCTAATGCTGATGCAGCTATGCAATGTAAAGTTCTAGTTCCTGAAATGGTAAATAGAGGCTATTCAAAAGGATTTTCAGCAGCAATAACTGCTGCCTCTTCTATAGTAAGTCCAATTATTCCTCCAGGAATTGTATTAATAATCTATGCTTTACTTTCCAATGTTTCTGTTACAAAAATGTTTATAGCTGGTTATGTTCCAGGTGTATTAATAGCAATTTCTCTTATGATAACTGTTGCTATTATATCTAAAAAAAGGAAGTATGTTCCTGTAAGAGAAAAAAGAGCGTCTCTTCAAGAAATTTTCAAACAATTTAAAGAATCTATATGGGCATTGATTCTTCCTTTTGTAATAATATTAGGTATGAGAATTGGAATTTTCACTCCTACTGAAGCTGGAGCAATAGCAGTAGTAATTACTACATTAATTGGAATTTTTATATATAAAGAATTAAAATTAGCAAAATTCATAGACATTTTAAAAGAAACAGTTTATGGTACAAGTACAGTAATGTTTATTATAATTGCAGCAAATGTATTTGGAGCTTATTTAAGCTGGGAAAGAATTCCTTTTAAATTAACTAATATTTTATTAGAATTCAGTACTAGTCCATGGTCTTTATTATTATTAATCAATTTAATACTTCTTTTTGTAGGAATGTTCATTGATGGAGGAGCAGCTATGATAATTTTAGCACCTTTATTAATCCCTGCTGCTTTAAAGTTAGGAATTGACCCACTGCATCTTGGAATAGTAATGGTAGTAAACATTATGATTGGTGGAGTTACTCCCCCATTTGGATCAATGATGTTCCTCACATGTTCATTATTGAATATCAAACTAGAAGAATTCATGAAAGAAATAACTCCTTTCATTGTTGCTCTTCTGCTGGTATTATTTATATTAACTTATATCCCTGATATAGTACTGTTTTTACCAAATTTATTGAGTTAATCTAAAAATTAAGGAGGAAAAAATATTGAATAAAAATTTAGTATATATCAGTGATTTGATATTTTATAAAAAAAGTGCTAAAGAGATACTGGAATTTTTAGAAAAAAATAAAATAAAAAATCTAGAACTCTTCATAGAACCATTAGATGAAGAATATACAAAAAAAATGATAGAAATACTTGAAAAATATCAACTTAAATCAATTTCTTTTCACGGTCCTTTTAGAAAATGTAATCTGGCAGATATGTCAAAAGATTCATGGAAAAAAACTTTATATAGTTATGAAGAAAGTTTAAAACTTTCAAAAAAATATAATCCTCATTTTATGGTTCTCCATAGTAATGAAGGAATTCTTTCTCAAAAAATAGATAAGGAATTGAGAAATAAAATTTCACAGAAGATTAATTTATTAGTAAAACTAGGTAATAAGTATGATATTGATATAGTTATTGAAAATGTTGGAATAGGTAAAAATATGATATTTTCTCAAAAAGAATATGAAAATATGATATTAAAAAATAATTATAAATGTTTGATTGATGTTGGACATGCTTATCTCAATAAATGGGATATTAATGAATTAGTAAAAAAATTAAAGAATAATATCCTTGGATTCCATTTTCACAATAACAATGGAATACATGATGAACATAAACCTATTTTTAATGGAAAATTTGATTATTTCCCTTTAATTGAATTAATAAAAACATATACTCCTACTGCAAATATTGTATTAGAATATGATTTTAATGAAAATCCAGAAATTTTATTTGATGACTATAATAAATTAAAAAAATTATTTGATTAATATAATAAAAAAACTCTCTTGACACTTAATTAACAAGAAATTTTTTATTAAGTTAAGATTAAGAGAGTTTTTCCATTTCTAAATACTAAATTTTAATTAGATATTTTTATTCCAGTCCTATTATTCTTTCTGCCATTTCTTTTATAAAAATATTAAATAATTCTTTGTTTTTATTTAAATTTGGAATTTGAGATAAAATATAGTCATTGGCTCTTAATTTTTCATTATCCAATAACATTCCAATTATTTTTATATTTCTTGTAAACATACTTATATCTTTTATATTTTTATTTTCTATTTTTTTATCAAACAAGTAGTCTTGTTTTAGAAATCCAATAAATTTAGGCTGTTTATCTGGAAAAGAATAATATGAATCATTATATTTACTAAGCATATTATTTCTTAATTCATTTAGATCATGGAACTCTTTTATTAAAAGTATAAAAGTATCATTCATAAACAAATCAATTATTGTGGGGATAGCTATATAATCTGATACCATCAATAAATTTTTGCTTATTTCTTTCATAGTAGATGGAAAATCTATTATAATATAATCTAAATCATACTCCTCTTCCATTTTATTAAAAAATTCATTAAATGCTCCTGCTATATTTCCAAATATTTTCATATTATTATCTTTTTTATGGGCAAAAGAAAGTGTAATTTCCAACTTTAATATCTCACTGCTTCCAGGAGTTAAAAACAGTCTATCAGAAAGTTTTTGAGGAACTTCAGCAGTTATGGGAATAGGTTGACCTTCAAATGCTTTTAAAACTGCTTTATGCAAATCAACAACTGTTTCTTTTAGGCTGTCATTATTTAAAGTCAAAGATAATTTTGTTAAGCTGCATTGTGGATCTGCATCTATCATTAATACTTTCTTTCCTTCTTCTGAAAGAGCTTTTGCCATATAATATGCTGAAGTACTTTTTCCTATTTTCTCTTTATAATTATAAATTGATATCCTTCTTGCCATATTTTCTTTCCCTCCTGTTATTTTTTAATATTTTAATATCTTAAAAATAAGAATATTATTTTTGTTAATATATTATTCTATAAAAATATATTTTATCCCATCTCTTATATATTAACATATTATTTCAATTTTATATAATAAAAAAACAGAGAAATTTACTCACTCTGTCTTTTTTACTATATTATTTCTTTCTTAATAAATGCTCAAATTATCATTAAACTTACTGCCATTACCATCATTCCCAATATCATACTATAAGTAGCAATATGATGATTTCCATCATTCTGTGCTGATGGAAGAAGTTCATCTAAAGCTATATAAACCATAATACCTGCTACTGCTGCTAGTAACATTCCAAATATTTTTTCATTTAAATAATCTTTGAGAAGAATGTACCCCACTAAAGCTCCCAGTGGTTCTACTAATCCAGAAATAAGAGAAAAGGTAAACGCTTTTTTTCGACTTCCTGTTGCATAATATATTGGTGCAGATACAGCTATTCCTACTGATATATTATGTATAGCTATTGCTGTAGCCACAGAAAAACCTAAAGCTGGTGTTTTCAATACTGATGCAAATATCGCCATTCCTTCTGGAAAATTATGTATTCCTATTGCAACAGCAGTCATTACACCCATTCGATATACAGATTTCTCTTCACTTTTTTCTTCATTTTCTTTCAGACAAAATTTTTCTGTAAAAATCATAAAAACCATTCCTATAAAAAATGAAATAACTGCTATCCATAATCCCTTACTTCCTCCATAAGTTTCAACTAATGATTCTCTTGATTCCATAAATATTTCTACAAATGCTACATATATCATTACACCACTTGCAAATCCTAATGAAGCAGAAAGAAACTTTTTATTTGTTTTTTTTCCTATAAAAGATATAATACTCCCAACTCCCATTGCAAGTCCAGCTAACAATGTGAGGACAAAAGCTATTACTACATTCCCTGTTTCTATCATAATTTTATACTCCTTTCTCCAGTTCATTCTTAATTCTTTCATATTTTTTAATTTTCTGTTTATATTATACTATTAAATATCTTATTATCTTTTTTAACAATTCATAAAAAATTTAAGAGGAGATTTCTCTCCTCTCATTAATTTTTTTTATTTTTTTTTGTATTTTAATATCTTTTTATAATCTTCCCTTGTATATCCATCATAATCATACCCCTCTGAATTATAACCATCTATATCATGATTGTCTATATCATATCCGTTGGAGTCATAGTATGTTCCTGTTACTTTATGTTTTCTTATATTTTTCCCTTCAGTATAAAAGCCTCTTTCATCTACATTAGCACAAGAACTTAGTAATAATAAAATTACAGATAAAAATAATATTTTATTCATTTTTCCTCCTAATTTTATTTTTTTAATAATTAATTTTATAAAAATATATACTTTTATGATATAATTTTTTTATTTTTTTGTCAAATTATTCTCATAAGTATTATAAAAAGATTTAGTTAAAGAAAATTTATTTGTTATCTAAATTGATACCAAAATATATTGATAAAAAGTAAAAATAAATTTTATTTTTCATCTTTTTACGTCTAAAATTCTAATATATTTATTTATTTTTACGATTTTTTTCAAATTTATGTTATAATTAAATGAAGTATTAAAAAATTGTGGAGGAAGAATACATGAAAAAAAATATATTACTATTTTTTGTAATATTTCTATTATTGAGTTGTAATAATGAAAAAAATAATACAACAATATCTCAAAACCCCACATCATTTTATGAAAAAGAAAGTGTTTTGGGAATCAGTAAACATTTTTCTGGTATACTTACAGAAAAATATAATAATGGTCAATTAAAAAAAGTTACATGTTATAAAGATGGTACAAAAAATGGTCTAGAAAAGATTTATTATCAGAATGGAAAAATAAAATTAGAAGGAAATTATAAAAACAATATAGAAGATGGTATATTTAAAACTTACTATCAAAATGGCAATTTAAATATTGATACTGAATTTAAAAATGGTCTCCCTAATAATTTATTTTTAAAATATCATCTTAATGGAAAACTAGCTTTAAAAGGTGAATATAAAGATGGAAAACTTCATGGTGAATGGAAAAGTTACTATTCTAATGGTGAACTTGAATCTGAAAAAGAATATAATAATGGTATTGGCACTGGTGAATGGAAAACTTACTATGAAAATGGCAATTTAAAATGGAAAGGAATATATACAAATGGTGAACTTGTTGTTGAACAACTTATGATTTTACTATAAATATATAAAAATACATCAAAGTGAAGTATTTGATGTATTTTTTATTATATAAATTAATTATGTTTATAAGATTTTAATTTAAAAAACTGATATAGATATGAACCTGCAAAAGACATTCCTATTCCCATTATTATAACTATCCCCACAGCTTCTTTCATATCTTTATTAACCAGAAAAATTTCCATAAATAATCTAATAAATATTTCCAAAGAAAAGTCAGCTATAACACAAGGAATATAATATTTCAATACAAATCTATCATCCTCTATCCACCTAATAAATATTAATATATTTCTTAAACATGACACATATGTCACTATAAGCATAGAAGTACTTGATTTTTCATTAAGAACAATTAGTACAAATATTATTCCTATTATATTTACACATATCCCCAGCTTTAACACAAACATATCAAAAAATCTTTTCATGAAATTCCCCCAATACCTTTGCTTATTTTATATCATATATAATTAAATTTTATTAGTCAATGATAAATTAAAACTCATTTCCTAAAACTTTCTTCAAATTTATAGAATTTTTATTTAAAAAAATAAATTATTCTTATTTAATTAAATAAAAAATTGAAAAATATTAAAGCAAATTTATTGATACTAAAAATCCTATTGACATATCTATGAAAAAATATGATAATGTTATGTAAAACAAAAAAAGGAGAGGTTAAAGTGCAAGGATACTTACTAAAAAAAGAAATTCAAAATCTATTTGAGAATTTAAAAAAAAGGCAAGAACTCGATAAAGAACTTAAAGAGAATCTAAATTCTTTCTTTAGTTTAATTGATGAGAAAGCTAAAAATAAAGAGATTAAACTTAGTCCTTCTGAGTGGAATACTCTTGGAAGTCTGGCTTATGCTTCTACAGAAAGTACTGAGAATCTTAATCAATTTACAAATTTTCTGTTAGAAAAATTTTAATACCATACTAGTTTATTCTTAAAAATATGAGATTAAAAAATGAAGCTGGATAAAAGATAAAAATTATCTTTTACCCAGCCTTTATTTTATTTATACATTTATATCTCTAGCTCCATTTTCTATAGCTTTCAAATTTTCTTTTATTTTATTTTTAAAATTTTCATCAGACATTTTATTTAAAGTTTTCATGATGACTTCATCACCTATTTTTCTCAACCTATTATCAGCATAATCAATTAGAAATTCTTTAAGTGTCATCAATGCATTAGCTTCACACATTACATTTATTTGCCCACTTTTTGCTATTTCCATAAATCTATCTCCTGTACGCCCATTTCTGTAGCAAGCTGTACAATAACTTGGTACATATCCTCCTTTCATTAAACTTTCTATCATTTCTAAAGGTGACCTGCTATCACCAAGTTCAAATTGTGGTTTTTCTTTTCTATCTTTCTCTCTCTGAGAATATCCCCCTACTCCTGTACATGATCCACTGCTAACCTGAGATATTCCCAATTTTATTGCTTCATCTCTAAGTTCAGCTTCCTCTCTAGTAGATAAAATAAGTCCTGTATATGGAACAGCAAGTCTTAATACTGCCACTATTTTTTTAAAGTCTTCATCTGATACAAGATATGGATAATCTTCCAATGATACATTTTCTGCTGCTCTTAGTCTTGGAACTGATATTGTATGAGGTCCTACTCCTGTTATCTTTTCAAGAGCATCTGCATATCTTATCATAGATATAGTTTCATATTTAAAATCATATAAACCATATAAGACACCTATTCCTACATCATCTATTCCTGCTTTTCGTGCTCTAAACATGGCACTCGTATGATATTCATAATCTTTTTTAGGTCCATTTAAATGCACTTTCTCATAAGTTGCTTTATGATATGTTTCTTGAAATAATATATATGTACCTATCTCTGCATCTTTCAATCTCTTATAATTTTCAATTGTTGTTGCAGCAATATTTACATTTATTCTTCTTATACTTCCATTTTTAAATTTAATTGAGTATATATTTTTTATACATTCTAATATATAATCCAAAGAACAGTTGAGAGAGTCTTCTCCAGCTTCTAGAGCTATTCTTTTATGCCCAAGTTTTTCTAAAGATTTAACTTCTTCTATAAGTTCTTCCTTATTCAATTTTTTTCTGCTTAATTCTTCATTATTATTTTTATATCCACAGTATTCGCAATTATTTACACAGTAATTACTCACATATAAAGGAGCAAACATTACTATTCTCTTCCCATATATTTTTTCTTTTATTTTTCTTGCAGTTTCAAACATTTCTTCAAGAAGTTCAGTATTATTTATATTAAGTAAAATAGCTGCCTCTTTATCAGTTATACCTTTTGCTTCTACAGCTTTTTTCAATATCTCTTTTACTAAATTTTCATCTCTGGCTTTTTTTTCAGATTCTTTTATTAAAAGGTTTATATCATTTTCATTTAAAAATTCCAATTCATATTTTTGTTCCATAAAACCCTCCTTCAATAATTGCTTATATTATATCATATTTAACAGTATCTTTTACTCTTAAATTTTTTATATTTTTATAAAAATATAAAAACTGAGACTTATTTCTAAGTCTCAGCCGATATTTTATTTTATTCCAGTTATTTCATATTTTTTTAACAATTCCAATGGATGATAAGATTCTTTTGCTTCTCTTAATCCCTCATCTCCAAAGTCATCTTCTCTATTTACATATTTATAATCAGTAAATTCTTTTTCAAGAAAAGTCCTATTTATCATCTGATAGCTTCCTACATAGTCATTTAAACCTTTTTCAATATGTATAACTACATATTCGTCACTTATTGCTTCCCCTAATGTATAAGCCACTATCTTGCCATCTACTTTTAATATACCACCTTTTATTCCAAGTACATCAAAATTATGAAGAAGATTCAATATCCCCATATTTTCATTTCTTAATACTGGAATGATTTCACACTCTTTATCATGGCACCAGTTAGTTTGAAAATCTATAACCTTCTTTACATTTTCAGAAGTCACAGATTCATAACTATAGTTATAGCTTTTCATGAAATTATGCACTCTATTTTTCTTTTTAGCATACTTTCTTCCTTTTAAATAAGCTAAGCTTTCTATAGAATAAACATAATCAAAACTATCTCTTCTCTCTTCAAGAATAAAAGTATCTTCAAGTTTTTCTTTCCATTCTTCAGGAACAAGCACTATCTTTTTATTATTTTGAAGTAAATCTTTTATTATTCCTTTCATTGCACCTATTGCATTTTCATCTTTAGGAATAGGCATAAAGCTGTATTCATCACCTACAAATGTTCCATGTATAATCAACACATCATTCTCTATTTTATAATAAAGGTTTTCACCCTGACTCCACAAAAAAAGATTAGTGAAATTATAATCACAAGTTTTAAATTTTCCTTTGGTAAAATTATCTATTATTTCCTTGTCTTCAATGGTCAATTTTTTCCAGTCCATAATTTGTATATCTCCTTAGTCTATATTATATTTTGCTACCATAATATCATACTAGAAAATATACTTTTTTACCAGTCTTTTTCCTTTTTTATTTTGCCAATCTGTAAATAGCCTCTACATATATCTTTAACCATGTATCTATTTTATCTATTTCAAGATATTCATTTTTTTGATGCATATTATTTTCTTGTGATGATAAAAGGGCTCCAAATGCAACTCCATTAGCTACTTCTCTTGCATAAGTTCCTCCCCCAATAGCTACTGGCTGTGCATTTATATCCCCAGTTATTTCCTTATAAATATCCATAAGTGTAGATACAAGGAAACTATCTTTAGCCACATATAAAGGTGCTGAGTTCCCAGTAACTTCAAGTTCCATTTTTCCAGCAGTTTTTTCCTTTAAAGTTTCAATAACTTTAGTATTAGGGACAAGAACTGGACATCTCATATCTATACATAATTCTAATTTTCCATTTTCAAGTGCCATCTTTCCAAGATTAAGAGTAAGACTTCCACTTTCCTCATCTTTAAAGTCTATTCCAAAAGAAGCTCCATTATTCTCCATCTTAATATATTCTCTAAAAAATTCTACTAATGAACTTAACTCCTCATTTTTAATATTCACAGTTCCCAAAAATGCAAATAGTGCACTGATAGAATTATATCCTTCTGTTGGTCTAGCTGCATGAGAAGATTTTCCTAAAGAAGTAATATAGTATTTTCCATCCTTTACTTCAATTTCTATCTTGTATTCTTTTCCTTCATTGAAAGAAGTAGCTTTCTCTGCAAGCTCATCTCCATATCCTATTGGAAGAACTGCTTCTGCTTTATCTGGAACAGAATTATATGCATTTCCTCCCTTTACAATTACATCATTTAAAGTTTTATAATTATTTGAAAGTTTTACACGAACTATACCTTTTTCAGCAAATGTCACTGGAAAACTTGAATCAGGAGTAAATGCCAGTGTAGGTTGTGGCTTTTTTAATGTATTAAAATAATGCTCCATGCAAAGACTTCCAGTTTCTTCATTAGCTCCTATTATCATTCTAATTTTTCTGCTTAATTTAACTCCAGAATCCTTTATTGCCTTCATAGCATAAAGACAAGCCATAGAAGGACCTTTGTCATCTAAAGTACCTCTTCCAAAGATTTTTCCATCTGCTATAGTTGCACTATATGGAGGGTAAATCCATCCATCACCTTCAGGTACTACATCTACATGTCCTAATATTCCAACTGTTTCATCGCCTTCACCAAATTCTATAGTACCAGCATAATTATCAAAATTTTCAACTTTAAATCCTAATTCTTTTCCTAATTTTAAGAAGTATTGCAAAGCTTCTGCTGGTCCATCTCCAAAAGGTTTTCCTTCTTTTGCAGGTTCCTGAACACTTTTTATTTGTACAGCACACTGTATTCCTTTTATAACTTCATCTTTATAATCCAACACTTTTTTTTGTAAATCCATTTAATATCCTCCATTTTTCTTTTTTAAAAAACTTGTACTCCTGTTTCTGATTGTAGCTTTCTATATTTTTTGTAGAAAAATCTTAGGTATTCATATTCAAATGGTGATCCGCTTTCATAATATCTAAATTTTGTATTTTTTCTTTTATCCACTGCATTAACTGCAAATACTTCTGGACTGTCTATATCAAATAAATCCGCTGCTTCATAAGGATCTAATGCTCCAAGAGCTAAAGTATTTACCCCTGTTCCCACTGCGTCTCTTAAATTACTTGGCCCTAAAAAAGGCAAAATTAAATATGGTCCCTCTCCTACTCCATAATGTGCTAAGGTTAGTCCAAAATCTTCATATGGTTTTGGCATTCCTAAAGAGGAAGCTGTATCAAATACTCCTCCTGCTCCCAATGTAGTATTAATTGAAAACCTTCCTATTGCTCTCATTGCCTTTTTTATTTTAAATTGCAACAAAGAATTTCCAGTTATAGTAATATTTTGTGTATTTCTAAAAAAATTCTTCACTCCTTTTTGTACGAAAGTAGGTGTTATAAGATTATAAGCATCTACCACTGGTAAAAATATATATTTATCAAAAGTATAGTTAAAATAATATATTCTTCTGTTTAATGGTTCCCATGGATCATATACACCAAAATATTCTGCTATCTCACTCTCTTCACTTTTAATTTCTGCTTTTTCATTTGTATTAGAAATTGAAAATGTAAAAACTAAAAATATCATAAGGAGTATAATAAATTTTCTATTAGTTCTCATAATCAAGTACTCCCTCCTTTAGAAATTTAAGCATTATATCCACATTAGTTTTATAATACATATTTCCGCAATGACCTCCATAAGGATATATTATCAATCTTTCATTAAAAGTATTTTCTAAAAATTTGAAATCTTCTTCTCTCAGTATAATTTCATCTCTATTTGTTACTACTGCTATTTTATCTGTATTTTTTAAATAATCCTCTATCTGCTGGAGTTTAGTATGCTGTAAAAGTTCTTCAAGGCTTACCCCTCCACCCATTTTTTCATCAAAATATGGATAAGCAATCTTATACATATAATCTTCAAAACCAGCAAAATTTATTTTTTCAAAATATGGAAACATATTTGTAAATTTTCCAACTGGTTTATCTACATAAACTTTTCTGTCATTTATTAAATCAGTTACATAATTAATATCAATGGCCATTAATCTAAATACTATACCTATTAATTCTCCCATTTCTTCATCTGACATTTGATCTTTTGCAAACATACTATAAATGAGTTCTTCTGTTATTTCTGTATAACCATCTTTTAAGGAATTTGAAAGTTTATTAAAAACTTTATTAATAAGTTTCTCTAAATTTTCAACTTTTCCTTCTGTGGGTAAATCTAAAACTTTATCAAGTCTTACTGCTGACTCATAAATGTCTACTGCTGGATTAATCATAAATACTCTTTTAAAGTTAAATGCTTTTTCGCTTTCATCAATATAAGAAACTACTGCTGATTCAGTAGCACCTAAACTATATCCAACAACATAAAAATCAGAGACTTCTATTTTATCTTTGACTATTTTATATGCTTCTTTCATGACATTATAAATATCTTTTCCATCATCCATTATCATTCCTGGCATCCTATTGCTAGATGCATTAATAATAAAATTTGGATGCATTGGTGACGTAATTGATATTACACTATATCCAGCATCATAAAATATTCTTTGAAATAATACCATTCTTGCTGCATGATAATCTGATCCTGTTCCTGCTAAAAGAAATATCAATGGTGCTTTTTCTTTTTGTGAAACTAGAGAAAACTCAAATTTGCTATTATACCATAAATTCTCTGGCACCTCTCTACTGCCAGGAAGCTTAATTTTGTATACTTTAGTTGGAACAGATTCACTTACTCCATCCTTCATTAAAGTAGAACTTCCTAGTATAGTTGCCATATATGGATTTTGAAAAGGATACTCATATTTCCCATAAGAAACAGAAAATATAAGAATCATTAATACTCCTATTATCTTTTTCATCTTTCTCCTCCAAACAACTTCATAATAGATATTCTACTTCAATTATCATTTTTTTTCAATACTAACTATTTTTGGGTAGTAATAAATTTTATATCCATCTTCTTTAATCTTAGTTATTACTACATTTCTACACATTTATCATTGTATTGTTATTTCTAATTCCACATTATAAGTTTTATAGTGATAATCTCTTTTATTTCCATTTTTAAAATAATAACCAATCATATCTTTATATCCATATAATAGATTTTAATTTTCGAATTTTCAACATTTTTAATATAAAAATATTATATTTTTTACTATTATAGAAAATAAAAAAAGTGGAAATACTGATTTTCAAGATCCCCACTCTTATATTTAAATTAATTTCAGAATTATTGATTTACTTTTTCAGATAACCCTTTTCCAGCTTTGAATTTTACTACTTTCTTAGCTTCAACTTTCATTTCTTCACCAGTTTGTGGATTTCTGCAAGTTCTAGCAGCTCTATCAGCAACTTCAAATTTTCCAAATCCTAGAAAAGTAATGTCTTCTCCACCTACTAATCCATCTTCAATAACTGCTAAAAAAGCTGCAGCTTTTTTTTCAGCATCAATTTTAGTTGCAAATTCTCCCTTTTCAAAATATAAATCAATAAACTCTTTTTTAGTCATCACTATTCCTCCTTAATTTTTTAGCTATATTCTTTATACCATAACTTTTAAAAATTTACAAATCATTTTATATTTTTTTACTCATTTACTCTATTTTTAGTTATTTTATAGATAGAATACAGCATTAATACTGCACTCAACATTTGAACTATTGATAAAACATTTCCATTGAATATATAATCAAATAATATGCTTGATACAGGAAAACAGAGTTCGCACATTGTTGCTACATTTGCTTTAATATACCTAAGTCCTTTATAATATAAAAGTATTGCTCCACTTCCACTTGTAAGACCTATTATAATAAATATTATCCATTGAAGTGGAGTTGTATGTCTTATATAACGAAGACTTCCACTAAAAGAAGCTATAAACAGCATTATAAAAGTTGTTAACCCATATCTAAGATATAATGCTGTTCTGAAAGAAGCATTTTTTAAAATTCTTTTTCCAAACACAGTAGCACTCCCAAAAGAAAATGCTGCTAAAAGTGCATAAAAACAAGCTAATAGCATATTTCCATTATATACCATCTGCGGCATATTAAATTGGAAGGTGAGGAGATATCCTCCAATAAGGGCCATTACTGCCCAAAATAAAAATCCTTTCCCTTCCCGCTCTTTTAATATTACCCTTGCTAAGAGAATAGCAAATACAGGCTGTAATTTTTGTAAAAGCGTAACTACTGTAAGATGATGAAAATTTACTAAAAATAATGCTTTTACAATTGAAAGTGTTCCTAGACTTCCTCCAAATAATGCTACTAAAAAGAAAAATATCAAATCTTTCTTATCCAATTTTTTTATATTTTTTATTTCATCTTTTCCAAATATCAAAGTCATTCCTATAAAGGGAAGAAGATGTACCATAAAAACCACATAAGGAACACTAAGTTTAAATAATCTTGGTGTCAGCACTATGGAATCAAAACCCCAAAGTGTAGCTGCTAGACATACCAGCATAGCACCCATGGTTTTATTTTTTTCATTCAACATTTTTCCTCCTAAAATAACGATATCTGATTTGTTTCACTCAAAGAATCTACTGCATTTATTGATTTAAGTTTTTCTATTATTGTTTGTGATATCTTTGTTCTTCTCTTAAGATCTTCATATGATAAAAATTTACTTCCATCTCTTTCTTTTATTAAATTTTCTATTACTGCTCCACCTAGTCCATTAAGGGCTATGAGAGGTATTCTTATTTTTCCATCCTCTATTGTAAATTTAAACCCTGCAGATGTATATACATCTATTGGAAGAAATTCATACCCTCTGGCATACATTTCTACTATAATTTCACATATCGCCATCTCAGCTTTTTTCTTTACATCAAGTTTAGGTTCTTTACTCAATACTGCTAAGTGCTCTTTTGCTGTTTTAGGATCACTCATTATCTCGTAGTCAAAGTCTTCTGCCTTTCTTGATAAATATGCTGCATAAAAAGCTAAAGGATAGTGTACTTTAAAATAAGCTATTCTCATGGCCATCATAACATAAGCAACCGCATGTCCCTTAGGAAACATATATTTTATTCTTCTGCAAGATTCTATATACCATTCAGCAACATCATGTTCTTTCATTTCATTTGAGAATTTTTCCCATCCTTCTGTGTCTTTTGAAGGTCTTCCTTTTCTTACAAACTCCATTATTTTAAATGCTGTCCCTTTTTCAAGTCCCTGATCAATAAGATAGTTCATTATGTCATCACGCACTGTTATTACTTGAGATAGAGTTGCTTTTTTCTGTCTTATAAACTCCTGAGCATTGTTCAGCCAAACATCCGTACCATGTGATAACCCTGATATTCTTACAAGCTCAGCAAAAGTTTTTGGCATAGTATCTATAAGCATTTGTCTTACAAATGGTGTTCCAAATTCTGGTACTCCAAAAGTTCCAACCACTGAGTTTATATCTTCTGGAGTAATTCCTAATGATTCAGTTCCAGAAAATATTTTTAATGTTTCTGAATCAGCAATGGGAATAGTATAAATATCTACTCCTGTATATTCCTGAAGCATCTTTATGGTAGTGGGATCATCATGTCCAAGTATATCTAATTTTACTAACTGTTCATCCATTACATGATAATCAAAATGTGTTGTAATAGAATCATTCTTTTCATCATTTGCAGGTTTCTGTACAGGGCAAAATTCATAAATAGAATGATCTCTTGGAACTACAACCATTCCTCCAGGATGCTGTCCTGTAGTTTTCTTAGCTCCTTCACATTTTTTGGCAAGCCTGATTATTTCAGCTCTGTTCCCTTTCATCTCATGTTCTTCAAAATATTTCCTTACGTAACCTTCAGCATTTTTTTCTGCCAGTGTAGATATAGTTCCAGCTTTAAATACATTTTCTTTACCAAAAAGCTGTTCACAATATCTATGTATCTCTGATTGATATTCTCCTGAGAAGTTAAGATCAATATCTGGTACCTTTTCTCCATTAAATCCCATAAATACCTCAAATGGTATTGAATATCCATCTCTTTTATAAGGCTGTCCACACTTTGGACATACCTTTTCTGGAAGGTCAATCCCTACTCCTTCTCTTTCTATAAATTCAGCATTTTTACATTCTGGATTTGTACATATATAATGTGGGTAAAGAGCATTAACTTCTGTGATATCCATCATATAGGCAACTAAAGAAGAACCTACTGATCCTCTGGAACCAACTAGATATCCATTATCTAGAGATTTTTTAACAAGTTTTTGAGCTGAAAGATAAAGTACTGAAAAGCCATTCCCTATGATAGCTCCCAACTCTCTTTCTAATCTTGCTTTTACTATTTCTGGAAGAGGATTTCCATATATTCTATATGCCTTTTCATATGTCATCTCTTTTACTATATTTTCAGCATTATCTATTTTAGGAGGATAAAATCCATCTGGTACTGGTTTTATAACTTCTATCATATCTGCTATGGCATTAGTTCCTGATATTACTATTTCCTTTGCAATATCTTTACCCATGTAGTCAAATTCATCCAAAAGTTCCTCTGTTGTTCTAAAATAAAATTTATTATCTGTCTTATATTGGTTCTCTCTATATACACTTCCACTTCCATAAAGAAGAATACTTCTTATTTTACTATCAGTTTCATTTATATAGTGTACATTAGAACTCGCTGTTACTAATTTCTTTCTCTCTTTACCTAGATTGTAAAAATATTTATTCATATCTTCAATCATTGAAAAAGATGAAATGGTTCCAGTTCCATCATCTTCATATAACTCTGAATATGCCCCTTTTGGAAGAAGTTCTATATAATCATAAAAATCTATATTTTTTTCTATTTTTTCATAATCATATCTCATATAATAATTAGATAATTCTCCATCATTCATAAAATGTGAAGAAAGAGAACTTCCTATAATCAGCCCTTCTCTATACTTTTCTACATGAGACTTTAATACTCTTGGTTTTTTATTTCCATAATACTCAACATGAGCTTCTGAAACCAATCTATACATATTCTGAAGTCCTTGAAGATTTTTTACTAATACTGTTATATTAGATGTCTCCTGTTTTTTTACATTTATTGGAAGTGCCCCTGTTATTTCACCAAGATTAATTATTCCCATTTCCATATATTTTTCGATGAAAATAATAAACATATTAGCTGTTGCCTGTGAGTCATCTACAGCTCTATGGTGATTATCCAGTGATAATCCTAATACTTTATTCAGATTTTTTAATCCATATGCTTTAAGATCAGGATATAAATCTCTTGCCATTTGTAATGTATCTATTACTGCTGGTTTATAGTCATATCCCATAATTTTTTTAACATCTCTTCTTATAAATCCCATATCAAATGGAGCATTATGTGCTACCATTGTAGAATCTCCTACAAATTCCATAAATTTAGGAAGTACTTCTTCTATTGTAGGCATATTATCAACCATATCTTGAGATATATTTGTAAGTTCTTGTATCTTTTTAGGAATAATTTTTTTAGGATTAACTAGTTGTGAATATCTTTCCACTATTCTTGTTCCCTGAAGTTTTACAGCTCCTATTTCTATTATCTCATGTTCATGGGAATTAAGTCCCATAGTCTCCAAGTCAAATACCACAAAACTTTCTTCCTCTATTGGTATATTTTTACTGCTTCTTATCATTTCAGCAGTATCATTTACCATATACATTTCACATCCCAAAATAGCTTTAAAATCTTTTCCTTTAGCTGCCTTGTAAGCAAATGGGAAAGAATGTACTACAGCATAGTCAGTTATAGCCATTGCTTTATGTCCATAGGCTATCGCTTGTTTTATGAGGTCTGATATATCTTCTACTCCAACCATTTCACTCATTTTACTGTGTGTATGAAGCTCTACCATTTTTTCTGGAGCATTATCAATTTTTTGAGTTTTTACTTTATCAAGTTTATTAATAGAATTTATCATTATTATTTCTTCATTATCAGAAAACTTATCAACTTGTTTTTTTCCACTTACTTTAATAAAATCTCCGACAAATACTTCTAATTTTTTATTTTTATCAAGAAATACTTTTGTTGTTAGAGAACTTCTTTCATCAGTTATTCTTATTGTCATTAAAACTTTATCATTTTTGACATCTCTGCTTTCAAGAGAAAAGATTTCTCCTTCAACTATACAGATTTCATCTTCATAAAGTTCTCCAAATTCCTCTATTGAAATAGAATTTCCCTTTATTTCTTTTGTTTTATTGCTTGTATAACTCTGCTTTGAAAAGCCTTGCTTAACAAAAACCTCATTTGATTTTTGAGGTTTAGATGCTGCTGCTTTCGAATTATCAGAATCTATTTTAGCAGATAAAGTTATTATTTCTTTCTGTTTCTGCTTTTCTACTTCTGTCAACTCTTTAGAGAAATCTCCAAGTATAAATTTAACTTTAAAATTATATATTCCATAATTTTCCAGTATTTCTTCAAGTTTATCATCTATTTCAGAATTTATAAGAATTTCTATAGCTGTTTTTTCATTAAGTTCAATATTTACAGCCTCTTTCTCTATTTTTATTCTATAAAAATAAAGAAATGATTTTGAAATAGCGTTTCTTGCTTTAAGCCTGATTATAGCTCTTTCCACTATTATTATAAGCTCTTCCTTCATCATTTCTTTCTCTGTATACTCTACTCTAAAATCTACCTCTAACTCTTTTCCAAAATTCTTTTTTATATTTTCATAGATTATATCAAGTTCACAGAGGTCTTTTACACATGGAACGGAACACATAAACTTCATTTTCTTATTTCTTTCACTGAAAACTATCTCTTTAATGTCCACAGAGTTTATTCCCATCTGCCTGAAAATGCTGTCCTGAGGTTTTATTCTGATCTCATTTCTATTCATCTTACCTCCAGAATTTATCTATTAATTTTCTCCAAATAATCTATCTAAAATAATAGCTACTGCTGCTCTTACAGAAAGATGATTATATTTTGTATTTCCTCTTATTGGCTCCAGAATATAATTTGACATATCCATTATTTCATCTGTAAGCCCCCATCCTGTTCCAAATAATAAAAGATAAGGTTTATTGTCTTCAAATATTTTTTCTGAAAGTGCATTATACCCTATTGTATTAGAAAAAATCCTTGCAGATGTAGTTATTATAACTGGTTTTTGTCCTTCTTTTTCCTCTATTTCCTCAATAGTTTTTTCTATGCTATTCATTACTCTTGTTATGGCAAAAGCATTTTCTCTATCTTTATTATATTGACCTCCAGTCCCTTCCTGCCAATATCCAATTATTCTTTCTGTAAGCATTTTTTGAGCATCTACCGGAACTATCAAACGATATCCTTTTATATCATAAGTTCTGCAGCTTCTAGATATATCATGGATATCAAAATTTGTAACTGAAGTACACACTACATCATTATTTTTATTATATACAGGATAATGAACTAATCCTAGATAAATTTTTTCTCTCATTTCCTACTCAATCCTCTTTTCCTAACTTTCTAATTAAAATCTAGTCTATTTCATTTATATTTATTTCTTCCAATTCTTCTGAATATTTTTTTATTTCTACAAGATATGAATCCCTTGTATAACTTAAATAGTTCCAAAGTTTTTCAGATAATTTTTTTATAACTTTAGCTGGTGAACCAGCTATAAGATCTCCTTCTTCAGCTATTAATTTGCTATTTACCACTGCACCAGCTGATACAATACAATTCTTTGGAATGATACTTCCATTAAGTATTTGACTTCCCATTCCTATTATAGAATTATCTCCAACTGTACACCCATGAACTACACAATTATGTCCAATAGTAACACCTTTTCCAATAGTTGTGGGAAACTCTGAGTCTCCATGAAGAGTTGAATTATCTTGAACATTAGAGTTATCTCCAATAGTTATTTTACTCATATCTCCTCTTAATACAGCAGAAAACCATATAGAAACATTATCTCCAGTTTCTACATCTCCAATGATACTTGCAGTATCTGCTATATAATTATTTTTTCCTATCTTAGGAATAAGATTGTTTAATTTGTATATCATTTCTGCTCCTTTCCAAGTTCTGCTTTTATTTCAGCTAAAAGTTTCTTCTCTGTTTTATTGAATTTTCTTTTTTCAAGCAAATCCTTTCTTCTTAAATATGTTCTTTTCAGACTCTCTTTAAGCCTCCAAAGTTCTATATTTTTATGATGTCCTGACAGCAGTACCTCTGGAACTTTCATTCCTTCATATTCAGCAGGTCTTGTATAATGAGGATAGTCCAACAGTCCATTGAAAAAAGAATCATTTTCATAAGATTCTTTTTTTATAACCCCTGGAATAAGTCTTGCAATACAATCAGTCATTACCATTGCAGGTAATTCTCCTCCTGTAAGAACAAAATCTCCTATGGATATTTCCAAATCAACATTATTTTCTATTACTCTCTCATCTATCCCTTCATAATGTCCAGCAATTATTGTAACTTCTTTTTCCTGAGCAAGTTCCACAGCTAACTGTTGATTAAACTTTACTCCCTGTGGAGAAGTATATATTACTTTTCCAGTTATTGTTTTTAATGCTTCTATAAGAGGTTCAGGCTTCATTACCATTCCTGCCCCTCCTCCAAAAGGAGTATCATCAGCCTGTTTATGTTTATCATAACAAAAATCTCTGATATCTATTATATTTACTTCAAGACTGCCTTTTTCAATAGCCCTTCTTATTATACTTTCACTTTTAAATCCAGAAAACATCTCAGGAAATAAAGTCAAAATATTGATTTTCATTTATTTCTCCTCATTTTCCTCAAATTCTTCTTCTATTCCATCATCTTGTTTTAATTTTCGACCTTTTATTTCTTTCATTCCTTCTATAAGATGAACAAAAATTTCTCTCTTATCAAAATCTATTTTTTTTATAAATTCATCTACATCTGGTACCATTATTTCAGTATTTGTTCCCTCAATAACCAAAATATCATGAGCTGCTGTTTCAAATATATCAGTTATTTTTCCAAGAATTTCTCCACTATCAGCATCCACAGCTTTCATATCCAACAGATCATTTAAAAGATACTCATCTTCACCTATTCCAAAAAGTTCTCTTCTTATTTTAATGAGTGAATTTTTTAATTTCCCAGCTTCAGTTTTATTAGTTATTTCTTGAAATTCAGCTACCCATTTATTTCCTACTAAAGGATTTACACTTATTACAGTAAATATTTTCTGTTCCCCCTGAGGAAGTTCTACTATTACTCTATTCCCTTCAAGAATTTCAGCATCTCCTATATTAGCTATTATTTTAACTGCTCCTTTTAAGTGATGTGTTCCAGAAATCTTACCAACTGTTAAAAGTTCCATTATCCCTCCTAATCCAAAAATTCTACATTCACATTTAATTTATCTTTTACTCCAGCAGCTTGCATAACTCCTCTTATTGCATTAGCTGTAAGTCCATTTTTACCAATTATTTTTCCCATTTCACCTTTAGCTACACTTACTTTAAAGATGATTGTATCATCTATAACATCATAGTCAATTCTTACTTCTTCTTTAGTATCTACTAATTCTTTTATGATGTAACTTATAAGTTTTTCTAATTTTTCCATTCTCTATCCTCCATTTTATATTCATTTATTGATATATAATGATCCTTTCCAAGGACCTTCTTCCACTATTTTAGCAACTACTTCCTTCTTATCCAAATCTTCAATAATCTCTTTTACAAAATCTTTAAAATCATAAGTAGTAATTATATTAATAAGACCTTTATGAGGATCTACAGTTCTCACTACTCCAGCTCCTTCGTAAGCTTCCATTATTTTATTAATAAAGTCTATATCTTCTTTTCTGCTTTGAATAAGATATTCATAACTTCCTAACATTTTTCCTCCAATTTAAAACTAAAATGAGGGCAAGCTTTTATTATTTTATAACTCTTAATCTGCCCTCATTTTAACCTTACTTTATTTTTTTCAAATACAGCTATCAAGTCTATAAAATTTTCTATAGTAAGATTTTCAGCCCTCTCTGTTTCTTTTATACCAACTTCATCTAAAATTTTTCTTAGTTCATCTTTAGATATTTCTAAAGCTGTAAAATTATTTAACAGATTTTTTCTCTTATTAGCAAAAGCAGCTTTTACATATTTAAAAAATTTATCTTCAGCTACAAGTTTTTTGTACTTATCATCTTTATAAAGTTTTATAGACATAAAAGCTGAATCTACCTTAGGAATAGGTATGAAAGCTTCTTTAGGTATGGTAAACAGATACTCAGCTTTACCAAAATATTCTACTGCTAGAGTGAGAACACTTCTTTCCTTACCTTTTCTAGCACATATTCTTTCAGCAACTTCTTTTTGTACCATTATATATATTTCATCTATTACATCTCTATTTTCAATTAGCTTATTTATAATTGGTGAAGTTATATAATATGGAATGTTAGCAACAACTTTTGTTCCTGTTGTTATATATTTTTTTAAATCAGTTTCTAAAACATCATTCATTACAAGAGTATATTTAGGATTTTCATTAAATTTTTTTCTCAATATTTTTTCTAAATCTCTGTCTATCTCAACAGTAACTACTTTTTGAGCTCTATCCAAAAGAAGTGCTGTCAATGCCCCTTCTCCAGGTCCTATTTCCAGAACAGTATCATTTTCATTTACAGATGATACCTCCATTATTTTTTTTAAAACTTCTTTTTGGTCAGTAAGAAAATTCTGACCAAATTTTTTTTTATGTTTAAAGGACATTCTTTCCTCCACCTATTTTTTTACTACCATTCCTACATATGGCAGATTTCTATGATACTGAGCATAGTCTAACCCATACCCCACTACAAATTCATCAGGAATTTCAAAACCAACATAATTTCCTTTAATATCAACTTTTCTTCTGCTTGGTTTATCCAAAAGTGTGCATATTGCTACATTTTTTGTTCCTTTAGATTCTATAAATTCTCTCACATATTTTAAAGTAAGTCCTGTATCAATTATATCTTCAATGATAAGTACTTCTTTGTCTTTTAAATCAAAATCAGTATCTTTTAATATTTTTACTATCCCAGTACTGTCAGTTCCATTTCCATAGCTTGATACACTCATAAAATCAATTACTAAAGGTACATCTATCTCTTTTATAAGATCACTCATAAAAATGACAGAGCCTTTTAATAATCCTAAAACTATTACCTCTCTACCCTTATAATCTTTTTCTATTTCAGCAGCAAGTTCCTTTATTCTTTTTTCTACTGCTTTTCTTGGTATCAACGTTTCTATTGTATAATCCAATTATCTCTCCTCCTAAAATTATATGCTTAAAACATATACTTTAAAACAAAATCATTCACTGTATTTTAACATTTACTCCAGCATTTATCAAGTAATTATTGATATTTTATGCTTCTTATGTTATTATCAAATAGTATCTATATGTATTATTATAAGATTAAATTTTCAGGGAGGAATAATGAATAAAAAGTCAATATGTTTCTCTTTTCTTACTTTAATGGCTATCATTTTAATCGCTTTCTTTTCATTTAAGATATTTGAAAAAATATATTTTAATGAAACTTTCTATTCTGTTCCAGACTTAAAAACTCTGACTGTAGCTGAAGCTGAAAAAATGTTGGAAAGTAATGAACTGAATATCAGAAATATGGGTGAAGAGTTCTCTGAACTTCCTGTTGGAGAGATATTTCTTCAAGAACCTGAAGCTGGAAATGTTGTAAAGAAGAATAGAAACATCAAAGTATGGATAAGCAAAGGGGAAGCCCTTGTAGAGGTTCCTGAATTAAAAGGAATGAACTTTTTGGAGGCCAAGGCTATTGCTGAACAAAAAGGGCTCATTGTAGACAGAGTTGCTACTACAAAAGCTAACATTGCATATAATGAAGTAATATCAACTGATCCTGCAACTGGTACACTTCTCAGAAGAGGACAGAAAATATCTTTTCTTATCAATGGTTCTGAACAGCTTATGGATGTAAGAGTTCCTGATATTATTGGTATTGAAATAAATAAAGCCAAAGAAATTCTTACAGAAAATTCCCTTCTTATTGGTAAAATAACTTATGTATCGTTTCCAGAAATAGAAAAAGATTTAGTTATTGAAACAAGTGTTTTAGCTGGAAGAAGAGTCTCTGCTGGTACAGTAATTGATATAAAAGTAAATAAAGAAAACTAGTAAGTTGCTTTAAGGAGGAATAAAAATTAGAGGAATAGTCATAAACAAAATACAGGGATTTTATTATGTAAAATCTAATGAAAAAGTATATGAATGTAAGTTAAGAGGAATTTTAAAAAGAAAAGAGAATAAACATAATTGTGTAGTGGGAGACATTGTAGAATTTTCAGAGGATAATTTTATAACTGAAATTGAAAAAAGAAAAAACCTTTTGGAAAGGCCTTTAGTGGCAAATATAGATTATATTGTTATACAGTTTGCTGGAAAAGACCCAGTTATTGATTATGAAAGACTCAATACTCTTATTCTTAACAGTTTTTATTATAAAATAGCTCCAGTTGTTGTTGTAAACAAGATAGATCTCCTTTCTCAAGAGGAAATTGAAGATATTAAAAGAAATTTGGATTTTCTCAAAAAATTAGATATACCTTATTTTCTCATTTCTGAAAAAGAAAATATTGGTATAGATCAGTTGAAAATTTTTATTCAAAACAAAGTAACAGCTTTTGGCGGCCCTAGCGGTGTAGGAAAATCAAGTATTATAAATCTTTTGCAAAATACTAAAATTCTCGAAACTGGAGAAACTAGCAAAAGATTGAGAAGAGGTAAACATACAACTAAAGATACTAACCTTCTTCCTCTTCCAGGAGGTGGATTTATTATAGATACCCCTGGATTTTCATCTGTAGAACTCCCTTACATAAAGGATGCTCAGGAGTTAATTTCATTATTTCCTGAATTTCAAACTGATAAAAATTGTAAATTTTATAATTGTTTGCATTTGAACGAACCAAATTGTATAATTAAAGATATGGTTACTAGTGGAGAAATTTCTCTTGTAAGGTATGAATTTTACAAAAAAACATATGAAAAATTAAAAAATGAGAGGTGGAATAAGTATGAATGATATTAAAATAGCTCCTTCTATTCTTTCTGCTGATTTCAGTAAATTGGGAGAAGAAGTAATTGCAATAGACAAAGCTGGAGCTGACTATGTTCATATAGATGTTATGGATGGAATGTTTGTCCCTAATATAACTTTTGGGGCTCCTATTATAAAATCTATAAGAAATAAGACCAAACTTATATTTGATGTACACTTAATGATTGAAAAACCAGAAAGATATATTGATGATTTTGCCAAAGCTGGAGCTGATATAATTACTGTACATGCAGAATCTACTGTACATATTCACAGAGTTATTCAGCAAATAAAAGCTCATGGAATAAGAGCTGGAATATCTCTTAATCCTTCTACTCCAATAGATATTCTTAAATATGTTATCAATGATATAGACATGGTATTAATTATGAGTGTTAACCCAGGTTTTGGAGGACAAAAATTTATCAGCAGTGCAATAGATAAAATAAAAGATGTAAGAAAACTTAGTAAAAATGTGGATATTCAAGTTGATGGCGGAATTACAGCTGACACTATTGGAAAATGTATTGAAGCTGGTGCAAATATTTTTGTTGCTGGTTCATATATTTTTTCTGGAGATTATAAGGAAAGAATAAATTCTTTAAAGAGAGGTTAATTTATGAATGAAAACATAAAAAAAGTTAATGAAGTATTAGAAGATTTTTATAAGTTATTTTTTAAAACTGAAGATATGGCTCTTAAAAGAGGTATAAAATGCCTTACTCATACTGAACTTCATTTAATAGAAGCTATTGGGCAAGATTCTCTTACCATGAATGAACTGGCAGAAAGAATTGGTATAACTATGGGAACTGCTACTGTAGCTGTTTCAAAACTTACAGAAAAAGGATTTATTGCCCGAGTAAGATCAAACTCTGACAGAAGAAAAGTTTTTGTATCTTTAACACCTAAAGGAGTTAAAGCTTTGACTTATCATAATAATTACCACAAAATGATAATGTCTACTATTACTGAAGATATTGCTGATAAAGATCTTACACATTTCATTGAAGTGTTTGAAGTAATATTAAATGCTCTTAGAGGGAAGACTGATTATTTTAAACCTCTTCTTATTACAGAATTTCCAATAGGAACAAAAATTTCCATAGTAGAAATAAAAGGAACTCCAATTGTTCAAAATTTCTTCGCAAGTCATGGAATAGAAAATTTTACAGTGCTTGAAATAATGGAAAGTAATGATAAAGATAATTTCATTTTGAAAAAAACAGATGGAGATCTTTTAGTTTTAGATATCTTAGATGCAAAAAACTTAATTGGAATAAAAAATGAATAATAGTTTGATAGGAGAAAAATAATGTTTTACATTGATGGTGTATCATTGAGCAAAATAAAAGATGAACTGAAGGAAAATCTTTCAGGAAAAAAAATAAATAAAATAACCAAAAATACTGAAGTATCTCTTTCTGTTTACTTTGGAAAAACTGAACTTGTATTTTCATGCAATCCTTCTTTTCCAATCTGTTATATTGCAGACTCTAAAGAAAGTACTTTGGAAAATTCTACTGGCCTTGCTGCAAATATGAGAAAACATCTGCTCAATGCTATGCTTACTGATGTTCAACAGCTAGGATTTGATAGAATATTATGTTTCAAGTTTGCCAAAATAAATGAACTTGGTGAAGTAAAAAATTACTTTATATATTTTGAAATAATGGGAAAATATTCAAACTTTATTTTTACTGATGAAGAAGATAAAATAATTGATTTACTTAAACGATTTTCCCTTGAAGAAAATCGTTTAAGAGCTCTTTTCCCAGGATTAAAATATGAACAACCTATTATTGATGAGAAAATTTCTCCTTTAAATATTACAAAAGATGAATTTAATAAATTTAAAGCTGAAAATTCACTATTAAAAAACATAGAGGGTCTTGGAAAATTAACTGTTCAAAATATAACTAATTTTGATAATTTTGTTCAACTGCTAAATACTCCATCTCAACCAAAAATTTTCTTAAATAAAGAAAAAATAGTACTTGGAACTGTCCTTAATATTATTCCTAAGGGAAAAGAATATGACAATATTCTTTCTTTTGACAGTTTTAAAGATTCTATAAACTTCTATATAAATTCAGAAAATTTATCAAACAGTTTTGATACTTTAAAAACTCAGCTCCTTGATAACATAAATAAAAAAATCAAAAAAAATATGAGAATACTTTCTCTTGTAGAAAAAGAAGCAATAGAAAAACAAGATTTTATAAAATACAAAGAACAAGGAGATATTCTCGCTGCATCTATATATACCCTTAAAAGAGGTATGACTTCCCTTGAAACTTATGATTTTTATAATAATAAAGATATTTCTATACCACTTGATCCACAGATAACTCCACAAGAAAATCTAGAAAAACTTTATAAAAGATACAATAAGCTAAAAAGGGGAATGGAAGCTAACAAAAGAAGATTCATAGAAATAAATGAGGAATTAGATTACTTAAATAGTATCAAATTATTTATTGATAACAGTTCTAATACTGATAATTTAAAACTTATACAGGAAGAGTTAATATCACAAGGATATATAAGAATACAGCAGAAAAAAGGAAACAGAAAAAAGCAGATAAAAGAAATTGGATATGGATTAATTGAATTTGAAAATTTTAAAATATTATATGGAAGAAATAACACTGAAAATGATAATTTAACTTTTAAAATTGCTGATAAAGAGGATATATGGTTACATTCTAAAAATATTCCAGGTTCTCATGTTATTATAAAAGCAAATGAAATTACAGAAGAAATGCTTTTAAAGGGTGCTGAAGTAGCAGCATATTTTTCTAAAAGCTCTGCTGGTGATAAAATTAGTGTAGACTATACCAAAAAAAGATATATAAATAAACCAAAGGGAAGTAAACCTGGGTTTGTGACTTATGAAAATGAAAAAAATATTCTTATTGAAAAGCCAAATAAAATATAATTCAAAGAGCCTTATCAAAAATAGAAGAAAAACTTCAATTTTGATAGGCTCTTTTTATAACTATAATTATACATGTTAAAACATATTTTTAATACTGTTTTAACATACACCTATATTATATTCCCCCCAGAATGTTTACTATAGATCATAATCTAGTTTTTCATTTTTATCTTCAGAATCTGAATCTACAGTAGTAGTAGTTTCTTCAGTTCCAAGTCCTTGATATACTGCATCTCCAAATCCTAATAATGGATAAAATACAAATGAAAGTAGAGCAAGTCCTATTCCAAATCCTGTAGTTTTTCCAAATGCTTTTGCAACTTCAATACTTACAATAATCATAATAACTATATTTGCTATTGGTACAAATAATAGTAATAGATACCACCAAGGTTTTTTTGCAATTTCAGTGATTAAAAGGTACATGTTATAAACAGGAACAATTCCTTTCCATCCTTCCATTCCAGCCTTCTCAAAAGTTTTCCACATTCCTGCAAAAGCAAGAATCATTAAAATTAATCCTATCATCTTTCCTCCTTGAAAATCTAAATTGTTCTTGATACTTCATTACTATATACTAACTAAAAAGAAAAGAATAATATATTTTTTATATGATAACCATTTATATTCTTGAATTCTAAAACATTTACATAATATTTTTTTATTTTATTTTTTATTCCATGTTATATAAAATATTCATATAGTTTTCTATCGCTGCTGAAAAGCTGAATTAATAAAATTTTATATAAGATTATATTTTATTTCTATTATTAAAAATTAAAAAAAATTAATAAATTATACTTTGATTTAATCAACAGCAAAATATGTCTTTAATTCTTTTATTCAACTGTGAATATACATATGTAAACCTTCTAGTTGCTAAACTATTGTAAAATAAAAAAATTTTAGGATTTCCATTATAAAATCCCTAAAACTCTTTTATGTTTTTTACCATTTTTATAACTCTTTTTTTTCTTTTTTAATTCTGAAATATCCCATATCATTTTTTTCAATTTTTTCATTCTTTAATAAATTTCCAACTGCTCTTTTAAATGCTTTTTTACTCATATTAAAATAATCAATGATTTCTTCTGGAGTGCTTTTGTCAGTAAATCCAAAACTATTTCCAAGAAGTCTCATCTTTTCATATACAAGCTCTGCATCTTTATCCATTTGAATATAAGCAAGTTCCCTTGGAGTCAGATCAATTTTTCCATCTTCTCTCACTCTAATTACTCTAGCTTCTATTACATCTCCAACTTTATAATCTTTAAAATACTCATTCTTAGGTATAAGTCCAAAATATCTATCTTCTACAGCAACAAAAACTCCTATCTCTGGATTAATTCCATAAACAGTTCCACTTATTACATCATTTTTTTGCATTTCTGTTGATGGAAGAAGAAATTTATATATTTTCATAGTAGCAGAAAGTCTTCCCTTACTGTCTTCATATATACCTACAAGATATTTTTTCCCTATTTCTACTTTTCCTACTTGCTGACTCTTTGGAAGAAGAAGTTCCTTTTTTAATCCCCAATCCATAAATGCTCCTAAAGTTGGATGAATATCTGTTACTTCTAATTTGGCTAAATTTCCAACTAAAGCTTCAGTTTTCCTGAATGTAGCTACTGGTCTATCTTCTGAATCCATGTAGATCAATACCTCTACTTCATCTCCTTCCTTAAGATTTCTTCCTTCTAATTCATTATTTGGAAGAAGTATGTTATCTTTGTCATCATCTGTTCCTCCATGTAAATATGCACCTACACTTGCGAAATTGTTGATAACCATTTTCTGTCTTTTTCCTATTTTTATCATAAATTCTATCTCTCCTTAAACAATACTATTCTGTATTATATCTTTAATTTTAAATAATTACAAGAATAATCTTTCTATTTCATCTTTTAATTTTTCTTTTTTTTCTGTATTTTTTTCTTTTGGATAAGGATTTTCAAATATTTTTTTTATTTTTGTAGGTTTATTGCTAAATACCACTATTTTTTCACCTAAAGAAACTGCTGACTCTATGTCGTGAGTTATAAAAATTACAGTTTTATTTTCCATATTTTGAAGTTTTATAAAATATTCTATTATTTCATTTTTTATTTTTATATCTAAAAATTCAAATGGTTCATCCATAAAAAGATAACTTGAAGGAAAAGAGAAAGCTCTTGCTATTCCCACTCTTCTTTTCATTCCTCCACTAAGTACATCTGGATACTCATTTTCTATTCCTTCTAATCCTACCATTTTAAGATATTTTTTTATTCTTAACTCTATTTTATCAACTGGTATTTTTTTATTCAATACAAATTCTAGATTTCCATAAACTGTTTTCCAGGGAATAAGAGTATCTTCCTGAAAAATATATGATATTCCTTTTTCATTCTCAGCTTCAAAAATTACTTTCCCTTTATAATCCTTTATTTTTCCAGCTATTATATTGAGAAGAGTACTTTTTCCAGAACCTGATTCTCCTAATATAGCTGTAATTTTTCCTTCTTCAATATCCAAAGTTATTCCATCTAAAACTTTTTTATCTCCATAGGATTTAACTATATTTATAAGTCTCATTACAGGTTCCTCCACTTTGTAAGCTCACTATTAACTTTTTTTAAAAATATATCTAAAAGAAAATTTATCAAAATAACAATAATTACCCATGCAAAAATAGAGGAAGTTTCTAAATATATTTTTCCCATAAATATTTCTCCACCAATTGAAAGAGAGCCCTGTGATAAAACTTCTCCTGCTACAACCACTTTCAAAGTTAAAGCTATTAAAGCAGGAATTCCAGATGCTGAAAAATAATATACTCCAGGAATATATATTCCTTTAAATACATCAATTTTTGATATTTTATATATATCTGCCATTTTTAACAACTCTCTGTCTATTGAATCTATTCCGCCAAGTATATTTTCATATATTAAGGGTAAAAGTATCATTATTCCTGTTATTACTGGAACAATTTCTACATTGCTCCAAATCAAAACTAATATTATTACTGCTATTGTAGGAATAGATTTTAAAAATGAAAAAAATGGAAAAAATAGAATATAAAAAAATTTATATTTATATGATAGAATACTGCATAAAATTCCAAGTATTAACGATATTCCTATACTTATTCCTGTTCTTTTTAAAGTATGAAAAACTATAAACAAAAAATTCTTTTCTTTAATTATATTTATAAAAGCTTTAAAAATGCTTAATAGTCTTGGAAATATCAGATCATTTCCTATCATTCTTGATACAATTTCCCAAATAACCATAAATAATAAAGGAGAAATAAACAGCCATCTACTTTGAAATAAATATTTTTTCATCTGGAATTTTTCCTCCAATTGCTTTGCTATTTATCTTTTCAATATTTTCAAAATATAATTGATATGTTTCTCTGCTGTTATCAGCTGATATAAATTTTATATTTACTCTTTTTAGTATTTCGTCTAAAACACTTAAATCAATAGTTATTTTTGATTCTATTATATATTTTTCTTTTGCTGGATTTTCACTATAGATAAATTCTATACTACTTTCTAACTCATTTATAAATGCTGATACAAATTCTGGTTCTTCTTTAATAAGACTTTCTTTTACAATTAGAGTAGACTGAGGAAAACCTATATCATTTTTAAATACTTTTTTCCACTCATCATTCATATCAAAATTTATTTTACTTTTACTATCTTTTGAAATTATTTTACTTAATATAGGTTCTGAAACCATAATTGTATCTATTTTTCCTGCAAGATACATAGGAGCTAATTCATTTCCTCCAGATAAGTAGTTTATTTCTAAATCTTTGTCTGGAATTATTCCATTTTCCTTTAGTATCGTTTGAAGTATTATATCTGGAGTTAATCCCTTACCTATTGTATATATTTTTTTTCCTTTTAAATTTTTTATACTTTTTATATCCTCTCTGCTCACTATATAAAAAGAGCCCCATCCTACAGTTCCGATTATTTTATAATTAAGATTTTTATTATATAACTGCCCTGCAAGATTAGATGGAACAATACCAATATCACTTTCTTTTTTTAAAAAGTTCATTACAAGAGATTCTGATATCTTTTCCAATTTATAATCTATTTTCTTTCCAGATATTTTTTTATCATCATTTATCATTTTTACAATACTAAGAGCTGGCAGTCCATCAGGAAATACAAATGTGATTACATCTTCTGAATATACTGTTGTAATAAAAAAAAGCATCATAAAGAGAGCTATTATTTTTTTTTTCATTTTTATACCTCATTATTCCTTGTCTTTTATAAAATCCTTACAATCACCAAAATAGAAAGTTTTCTCTTTTCTTCTCAGGAATAGAAGTTTATTTGCAAAATTAGATATCTCTTTTATATTATGAGTTATAAAAATAACTGTAATCTCTTTTTCATCACATATTCTTTTTATTGTACTGTAAAAATCAATCTTACTTTTTAAATCAAGAGTTGAACTTGGATTATCTATATATATCAATTTAGGTTCAGTTATAAGATGCTTTGCCACATTTATTTTTAATTGCTGAAGTGGTGTAAGTTTACTTATTTTTTTATCTTTTAATTCATATAAATTAAAAAGTTTCAAAAGTTCGTCTACTTTCTCCCAATCATTTTCTTCTAAACATCTTCCTCTTTTTCTTGAAATCATTCCAAGAGCAACAATTTCTCTGGCAGTTCCTGGAAATTCCTCCTTTATCTGCATTATATTCTGCGGTATATAACTAACCTCACCTTTCCCTATATTATGATAAGATATATTTCCTGTTATTCCAGTATTTATCAAACCTAACAGCCCTTTTATCAAACTACTTTTCCCAGAACCTGGAACTCCACCAATAGCAAGATAATCTCCTCTTTCAATGTCAAAAGAAATATTTTCCAGAACTTTTCTGTTTTTTATAGTTAGACCAAAATTTTCCACTGTCAATATGATATCATTCATTTTTTAACCCCCTATTCTAAAAACTAATCTTTCCCTTATATACTATTATAACACATTTACTCATTTTTTGATAAATATAAAATTCTATAAAAACTAAAATGTTTTCATCTTGAAATTTAATACTATATAAAAAGAGAGCAGAATAATCTCTGCTCTCTATAATTTATTTTTATATTTATTTAAATGATATGATACTACACTTTAAAATTTTAGCCATTTCGCTAGAATGTCCTATTATTTTTGTTTAACAGGAGGAATAAGTTTAAATCCAGCAATTTTATTAACCATTATAGCAATTGCTCCATCTCCTGTTACATTACAAGCAGTTCCAAAACTATCCTGTGTCAAGTATAAGGCTATCATTAATGATGTAAGTTCAGGAGTAAATCCCAACATACTTTCCAAT